>CALFYN010000266.1 GCA_937952345.1 uncultured Acidobacteriota bacterium | reverse complement strand
GTGAGGCGGTTGGCTCCGATGGCGAGACGTTCGAGTTTGGGGAGTTCGAGGAGTTGGTCGAAGCCTTCGTCTGTGATTTCGGTGAAGGCGAGATCCAGGTCGCGGAGGTTCGGGAGGGCGGCAAGATTTTCGAAGATCTTGCTGGTGATGCGTGCGCCGCGGAGGTTGAGCTTTTCCAGTTTGGTCCAGTGTTTGAGGAAGGCGAGTCCGTCTTCGCTCATGTATTCGGCGTAATAGAGGCTCAGTTCGCGGACGTTGCGGAGATCTTTGAGATGCTGGAGGCCGGCGTCGGTGATTTTCGTGTGGGAGAGATCGAGGCGCTCGAGTTCCTGCATGCTGCCGATCTTTACGAGGTCGGCGTCTGTGATCCAGGAGTGAGACAGATTGACCTCAGTGGCCATCATGATGAGGAGCAGAGACAGCATTAGCTTCTCCTTCGGTTGGGCAGGCTGGAATCGGCATCGAAGGTGATCTGGCAGGCCGGGAGTGCGGCTTTGAGGGCCTTGTAGCCATCGGGTGTGATGAGCGTGTGATAGATGTTCAGCGATTTGAGATTGCGGAAGGTTTTGAGCTTTTCGATGGCTTTATCGGTGAGGTGAGTGTTGTCGAGGCTCAGGGATTCGAGATTGGTGAGCGCGGCGAGTTGGTCGAGGGCGGGGTCGTAGAGTTCGGCGTAGTCCAGGCTGAGACTGCGCAGCGATGTGAGTTTGGCAAGATGTGCGGCAGCTTCATTGGAGATACGGGTGCGGATGATGTCGAGCCGCTTGAGGTTGTGAAGAGCCGCGAGGTGGGCGAGGCCTTTGTCGGTGAAGCGGGCGTCGCGGAGGATGAGGGTTTCGAGTTGGGTTAGTTTTGCCAGGGGTTGGAGGCCGGCGTCGGTGAGATCCGTGGCGGCGAGGTCGAGGGTGGTGACGGAGGTGAATTTGTCGAGGGGTGCTCCATCGCTGATGTCGGTGGAAGCGAGGGAAAGCTTACGGAGTTTGGGGAGGGCGGCGATTACGGGAACAGTGGAGTTGGTGACGGGGGCTCCGTGAAGGTCGAGTTCTTCGGCGTGCTGGAGAGCTTTGATGCCGTCGCCTTCGACATAGGTGTTGGCTAGGGAGATCTTGCGGAGTTTTGCGAGAGCGGCGAGGTGAGCAAGGCCTGCGTCACTCACGGTAGTGTTGCTGAGATTGAGCGATTCGAGGCGCGTGAGCCGGGCGAGGTGGCGGAGGCCGGCATCGCTGATTTGCGCCGCTTCGAGATTGAGTTCGGTGAGGGTTGGGGAGAGGCTGGCGAGTTGGGCATCGGTGATGGAAGCAGCGGTGGCTTGGGCGGTGAAAAGGACTCGGAGGTTCGGTCGGCCGGCTTTCAGATCGTCGATGGCGGCGGGGGTGACGCGGCTGTAGCGGACATCGGCCTCGGCGAGATTGCGAAGATTTTTGAGGGCCGCGAGTCCGGCGTTGCTGATCTTCGTGCGGTAGAGATTGAGTTCTTCGAGGTTGGTGAGTTGGCTGAGCGATGGCGCGGCGGCATCGGTGATGGATGTGCCCATAAGGTTGAGTTTCTTGAGATTGCGCAGGCCTGCGATTTTGGCGATGGCAGCATCGGTGATGGCCGTGCCGTGCAGATCGAGTTCTTCGAGCAGTGGCATGTTGCCGATGTGTGGGGCGGAGGCATCGGTGATCTGGGTGTCGCCCAGGCGGAGGCGGCGCATGTCCTTCATCGCGGCAAGCTGGCGCACGCCTTCATCGTCGATTGGGCAGAGCGTGCAATCGAAGTTCTGGAGTTTGGTGAAAGGGGCGAGGGTGTGGCCTTTCACGGCGGATTGACTGAGGACGAGTTCGCGAAGGTTGGTGAGGGATTTGATTTCGGCGAGTCCTGTGTCTTTGAAACGGATGCTGTCGAGGAAGTGATAACTGAAGGTGAGTACCTCCAGCGTTTCGATGGGGGCGAGGTATTTCAGGTCCCGGCTGCCGTCGCGTCCGCCGTCGGCGTTGCGATTCCACAGGGGGCCGGGGAGATGGAGTTCCTTGAGGTGACGGAGTCCGGTGAAGCGCTCGAGGTCGGGGGGATCGACGTTGACTCCGACCCAGTCGACGGCTTCGAGGGTAAAGGCTGATTCGGGGAGTTGGGAGATGTCGGTAAGGTATGTTGCAGCGCCGGTGAGGCGGATGCGTCCGCCCATGGTGAGCGTCCATTCGGCTAGCTTGCGGTCGGCGGATTGCGCATAGAGGGCAGTAGCGCAGAGCAGCAGAATGGACGCGGCCCACTGGGTACGCATGATTTCTAGATCTCGATCTGCGGGCGCGAGGGTTCGGGCCAGTCGATGTGGTAGAACTTGCCGCGCGGCTGGTCGGTGCGTTCGTAGGTGTGCGCGCCGAAGAAGTCGCGCTGGCCCTGGAGCAGGTTGGCGGGGAGGCGTTCGCTGCGGTAGCCGTCGTAGTAGGCGAGGGCGGAATAGAAGGTTGGGGCGGCCACGCCGTTCTGCGCGGCAACGCCGATGACGTGACGCCAGTTGGCCTGGCAACGGTCGATTTCGCTCTTGAAATAAGGATCGAGGAGCAGGTTTTGGAGATTGGCGTCGCGCTGGTAGGCTTCGGTGATTTTCTGCAGGAAGCGGGCGCGGATGATGCAACCGCCACGGAAGATTTTGGCGATTTCGCCGAAAGGGAGCTTCCAGTTGTACTCACCCTGCGCGGCACTCATTAATTGGAAGCCTTGCGCGTAGGCGCAGATCTTGGAGCAATAGAGCGCATCGTGGATGGCTTGGACGAAGCCGTCTTTGTCGCCGGTGAAGGAGGGTGTGGGTCCGGTGAGGATTTTGGAGGCGGCGACGCGTTCCGCCTTGACGGCGGAGAGGTAGCGGGCGAAGACGGCTTCGGCGACGGTGGGGGCGGGGACGCCGAGATCGAGGGCGCTGACGCTGGTCCACTTGCCGGTGCCTTTCTGGCCGGCAGTGTCGAGGACGATGTCGACGAAGGGCTTGCCGGTGACGGGATCCTTTTGCTGCAGGATGTCGGCGGTGATCTCGATCAGGAAACTGTCGAGGACGCCTTTGTTCCATTCGGCGAAGATTTTTCCGGCCTCGGGGGCGGACATGCCGAGCACGCCGGTCATCAAGGCGTAGGCTTCGCAGATCATCTGCATGTCGCCGTATTCGATGCCGTTGTGGACCATTTTGACGTAGTGGCCCGCGCCGTCGGGACCGATGTAGGTGGCGCAGGGGACTCCGCCGGTGATGGGCTTGCCGGGCGCCGCGCCGGTGAGGGGCTTGCCGGTTTCAGCGTCGACTTTCGCGGCGATGGCGGTCCAGATGGGCTCAATTTCTTTCCAGGAGGAGACGTCGCCGCCGGGCATGAGGGAGGGGCCGAAGCGCGCGCCCTCTTCGCCGCCGGAGACTCCGGAGCCGACGAAGCGGAAGCCTTTGGACTTGAGGTCGCGTTCCCGGCGGATGGTGTCATTCCAATTGGCGTTGCCGCCGTCGATGATGATGTCGTCGGCTTCGAGCAGGGGAACGAGGCTGTCGATGACGGCGTCGGTGCCCGCGCCTGCCTTGACGAGGATGATCACTTTGCGCGGACGCTTGAGGGATTTGACGAAGCCTTCGAGGGTGGCTTCTCCGTGGAGCCCGCCGGGGGTGGATGGATTCTCGGCGACGAATTTTTCCATCGTCTCGGTGGTGCGGTTATAGACGCTGATGCGGAAGCCGTGGTCGGCGATGTTCAGGGCGAGATTCTGGCCCATCACGGCGAGGCCGACCAAACCAATATCGGAAAGTGGTTGTGACATAGAAAAAGCGTGAAAATCCTAGTCAACCACAAATCGAGGGCGGCGGGCCAGAAGGCCTACTTTTTGGCCGGGACGGTCCAGAAGTAGAGATGATGGCTGAGGTAAGAATCGATGTCGTCGGGAGAGCCGACGGTCGCTTCGCGTTCGGGTTTCCAGTCGCCCATGTCGAAGGTGTTGGAGACGATGCGGGTGCCGGGCTTCAGATCCTTGAGCAGCTTGGGCCGCAGTTTGAGGTTGATGTTCGAAAGCAGGAAGAGGGTGACGACGGATGCCGCGCTGATGTTGGCTTCAAACAGGTCGTTCTCCTCAAAGCGGACGAGGTGTTCGACGCCGTTCTTTCTGGCGTTTTCGCGGGCTTCTTTGATGCGCTCGGGGTTAATGTCGATGCCCACGCCACGGGCGCCGTAGACTTTGGCGGCGGTGACGACGATACGGCCGTCGCCGCAACCGAGATCATAGACGACGTCGGATTTTTTCACGCCGGCGAGTTTGAGCATGGCTTCGACGGCGGGCTCGGTGGTTGGAACGTAGGGTACGTCCGGGGCGCGCTTCGGCTGGGCCGATTGACCTAGCAGGAGAGAGGAAGGAATGGCGCCGGCGAGTACGGTGCGCAGCAGGGTTCGGCGGTTGAGCATATTGGTTCGAGGGTACCGCGATTTGGGATGGAATGCATCTGGGCGGAAGCCTCAGGATTGGTGGCTGAGCAGACGTTCGAGGTTGCCGGAGAAAATGGCGGCGGCGTCGGCGGCATTGATCCCGATTTCGGCAAGGGCGGCATGTTGGGCGTCGAAGATAGCGCGGTTCCAGCCTCGAGGGAAGAACGACGAGTCCGTGCCGAAGAGGAGGCGAGTGGGGCCAACGACATCGAGTGCACGGCGGAAGACGCCTGCGAGGGTAAGGCCGCTTTCGTATTTCACCCAGGCGTTGGAAGAAGATGTGTCGAGGTAGACGTTGGGGCAGAGGTCGGCCACCATTAGGGCTTCGCGGAAATAGCCTGCGCCGAAGTGTGGAATGATGAACCGGATGGTGGGATAGCGCAGGGCTAGTGCGTGCACGTCGACGGGGTTGGAGAAGCGCAGGTCGAATGGGGAGGGGAGCCCGAGTTTCTTACGCACGCCGACGCTGAGGACTCCGCAATGAACGAAGATGACGGGGTCCGGGGTTGCGGCGAGTTTTTCGAGCAGTTGGGTCACGGCATGATCGTGGAGCGAGTAGCGGTGCATCGCGGGGAAGAAGCAAGGGACACGGAGATGGCCGAGGCGCAATGCGCCAAGGATGGACTCCTGGGCTCCTTGGGACAGCGGATTCACCATGAACATGCCATGAAATCGCTGGGGGAAGGCGGCGACGGCGGATGCGACGGAGTTCTCATCGCCGGGCAAACTGGCCATGATTGCGGCGGTATGGACGCCGTGAGCGGCGAGTTCGGCGTCCCATTGCGCGGCAAACCGGGCAGGATCCTCTGGAGGCATCTGCCAACCCAGGGTTTGGCCGAGTGTGTCGAGAGTAAGTCCTTGCTTTTGTGTGGCGAGGATGGAGAAGAAGCCGTGTGAAAAGAAGTGGACGTGCGCATCGGAGACGGGCAGATCGCCCCAGGTGGTGCGCATCGTATTAGTCGGAATCCATCTCGCGGGAACCACCGGCAGAGGCGCCGGCGGCGATGGCGAATGGCGCCACGTCCGATTCCGGTTGCGAATCCTCGGGGAGGGACGTGGCAAAACGAGTGAGTCCGGCAGCCAGGGCGAGTTGGGTGAGTCCTGCGACGTTGCTTACGCCGAGTTTTTTCATCATCGTCTTGCGGTAGCTGCGGACGGTTTGCAGGCCAAGGTCGAGAAGGACGGCAATCTCCTTGCTGGTTTTTCCTTCGGCGACCAGGCGGAGAACCTGGAGTTCGCGTGGGGAGAGTCCGTCGGTGGCTTGCGGGGGTTTGCGGTCATCCTGGTCGCCGCGTTTGATCCGATTGAGGAGGCGGTCAGAGACCTGGGGGCTGAGATAGGAGCCGCCTTTGGCGACGGTGCGGAGGGCATCGAGGAGATCGTGGTCCGAGGCGCGTTTGAGTACGAAGGCGCGCGCGCCGCCCTTGATGGCGCTGACGACGGAGTTTTCGTCGTCGTACATGGAGAGGATGATGACCTTGCTGTCGGGGCAGTGGCGGACGATTTCGCCGGTGGCTTCAATTCCGTTCAATTTGGGTAAATTGATATCGATCAACACGAGATGCGGGTGCAGTTTTTTCGCCAGAACAACGGCTTCGGCGCCGTCCTCGGCTTCGCCGACGACATTGAATTCATTTCCGGTTTTGAGGATGGCTTTGATGCCGTCCCGCATGATTTTATGGTCGTCCACCAAGAGGATGTCGAATGGCATGAGCCTTACCTCCCCGTTGCACTTTCAGAAAGCAAGCCTTCGCGATAGACCGCTTCGACGGTGGTCCCGTTGCCGGGCGAACTGACAATCCGCACGGTAACTCCGGCCTGTCCGGCGCGGTATCGCATCCAAAGGAGGCCCAAGCCATCCCCTTGCGCCGTAGAATCGGGATGGAATCCTATCCCATTATCCTTCACTGATAGGATAATCGAATCCGATCTCGGTTGCACTACTAATTCAAACAAATTTCCACTGGAATGCCGCAGGGCATTTCTTAGTGATTCTTCGGCGATTTCAAATAGGGCCATGGACACGGGCAGAGGGGGGTGGACCTTGGAGTCCATCAGAAAACGGATGGTCGCCCCGGATTCCTGGCGCAGTTTACCCACCATACTGTCCAATGCATAGCGCAAACCGGAACGGGGCACAAGGCTTGGGTTGAGGCGATAACTGAGATTGCGCACATCCTGGATCGCCTGTTCGAGCAGATTCTGGACGTCGCTCACTTGCTGGATTGCGTCCGGAGCGTTGCGGGAGACGTCCTGGCGGAGGACTTCCAAGTGGAGTCCGGCGACGGTGAGAACCTGGCCGATGTCCTCGTGGAGAACCTTGGCGACGTGCTGCAATTCGTCGCAGCGGTGGCTGAGATCGCGGATGAGGCGATCCGTGAGAGACTCCGGAGCCACGACATTTTCGCCCATGAATGTTTGAAGGGCCTATGATGCAACATTTTGCGGTTGTTGGCAAGTGCCGTGCACAAAGGAACTGTGGAGGTGTCTGACATGGTTGGACGAACCGGGTTGTGGACAAGATGGCAGAATGCGGCGCAAATGCAAGCAGGCAAAGGAGATCGGTCGAGATCAGCAGCGGCGGATTTCAGATCGGTACTCGATGGCGCGAGGCGGGCGGCGCCAAATCGCAGCCGGTCCGGCGACAGAAATTCGCCGGCTGGGGCAAGCGAGGCGGCGACCACGGCGACGCCATCGACGCCGAAAGTCGGGGATGTGGTGATTTCTCCGTTCAACCCGCTGGGATTGCCGATCAGTGGGACGCTCGCGCCGACGGCGGCGGAGGTGGCGGCGGATCCGGAGCGCTGGAAGGGAACGTCCTTCGATCCGGCGCGGAGCCTGGGGCAGACGGTAATTGAGCCGTATGTAGAGACTTAACCGGTCAGCGAACGAATGGGACATAGGCGGGAACGCGGGCGCGATAGGCGGCGAATTGCGCGCCGAAGCGGCGCTCGAGCAGGCCGTCCTCGGCTTTGACGCGGATCTCGGTGCCGTAGAGGCAAACGGCGAGACACACGGCTGTGCCCCACAACGGGTTGGTAAGGAACGTCGTGGCGAGGAGGAGGCTGACGAGGGCTGCAAAGACCGGGTGGCGCACGATGGAGTAGGGCCCGGAGGTGACCAGTTGGTGGTCGTGAGTGACGACGGCCTTAATGCGCCATTCGAGATC
Source organism: uncultured Acidobacteriota bacterium (assembly GCA_937952345.1). GTDB lineage: Bacteria > Acidobacteriota > Terriglobia > Bryobacterales > Bryobacteraceae > CADEFT01. The sequence goes on along the minus strand of CALFYN010000266.1, from coordinate 2,311 downwards.
GAGGTGACGGAGCGCGGCAGCGAAGACAACTGCCGCGAGGATGGAGAAGAGCATCGAGAGAAGGCACTGCCAGTCCGGCGGCGGGTCGCTGAAGGAAGAGAAGACTCCGGCGAGGAGGAAACTGAACCCTTCGATGGCGAGGCCGCGCATGGAACGGGGATCCCGGATGGAGGGCTTTTCCTCGGGGATGCTGCGGCGTTTGCGTTCGTCGCGCACGCGTTTGTGATTCCAGGCCAGGAGGGAGCTGGAAACGATCCAACTGGCGAGGAGGGTCCATTTTGCGGCGGTGACAAGCGGGCTCATAGGATAATTATGGCTTGGCCGCATGAGACAACACCGTTTGACGATTGTGGGAGGAGGCCTGGTGGGCCTCGGCTCCGCCTACCGCCTGCAACAGGCCTATCCCGATGCCGTAGTCACCGTACTGGAAAAAGAGCCGGGGGTGTGCCGCCACCAGAGCGGCCACAACAGCGGCGTGCTGCATTGCGGGCTGTACTACAAGCCTGGCTCGATGAAGGCGCGTATGGCGGTGACGGGAATACGCCAGATGGTGGCTTTTTGCCAGGAGCATGGCATTCCGCACGATGTATGCGGCAAGTTGGTGGTGGCGACCAGCGAAGAAGAGGTGGCGCGTCTCAAGGATCTGCAGGAGCGGGGGACGCAGAACGGGCTACAGGGTTTGCAATGGATGGAGCGGGCGGAGTTTCGGGAGATTGAGCCGCACGCGGGAGGGACCGCAGCGCTTCGCGTGCCGCAGGAAGGAATAGCAGACTATCCGGCGGTCGCTGACACGCTGGTGGGCCTGATTCAAGCGAGAAACGGGCGTGTGGTGACGAATGCCAAAGTGAGGGCGCTGCGGCGGACGGCCGATGGTTGGGTAGCGGAGACTACGGCGGGGGCGTTCGAGTCGACGATGATCGTCAATTGTGCCGGGCTACATTCCGACCTGGTGGCGATGATGAGCGGACAGCCGCGCGAAGTGCGGATTGTGCCGTTTCGCGGGGAGTATTACAAAATCCGGCGTGAGCGGGAGACGCTGGTGCGGCATTTGATTTATCCCGTGCCTGATCCGAAGTTCCCGTTTCTGGGTGTGCACTACACGCGGATGATCCATGGTGGAGTGGAATGTGGGCCGAATGCGGTGCTGGCGTTCTGCCGGGAGGGGTATCGCAAGACGGATTTCCGGGCTGGGGAATTGTGGGATGCGCTGACGTTTCCGGGGCTTTGGCGATTCCTGGGGCGCTATCCGCGGATGTGTTTTGACGAGATGCGGCGGTCGTTCAGCAAGCGCCTGTTCTGTGCGTCGCTGCAGCGGCTGGTGCCGGAGATTCAGATCGACGATTTGGAGGAAGGTGGCTCCGGGGTGCGGGCACAAGCGATGAACCCATCGGGGGATCTGGTGCAGGATTTCCATTTCGTGCATGGGCCACGGGCGCTGCATGTGGTGAACGCGCCGAGTCCGGGGGCGACGTCGTCGCTGGCGATCGGCCAGGAGGTGGCGGCGATGGTTGCCAAGGCTCTGGCTTAGCGGCAGCCGCTGTAGCTGCGCAGGGCGCTGATGATTTCACCCGAGCCGGGAAGCGCGATGTTTACCCGCAGTTGGTGGGGGCGGCCGTCGCGGTTGGAGGTGGTGAAGTTCACGGTCTGCTGGTTGCGAAGCGAGGCGGCGAGATTGCCCATGCTTGCGGTGATATCGCCGCTTTCGGCAAAGAGTTGTCCGGAGGTGTCGAGGGCAATCTGATTGAGTTCCGCGAGTACGCCGGGATTGTTTACCGCGGGGCCGATGGCGACCAGATAGATGGGAATGCCGCTCGATTGCAGGAACTGGGAAAAGGCGTCGAGGTCGCGCTTGCCATTCTTGTCAAAATTATTGCCGCTTCCGGTGAAGATCATTACGGCCTTGCGGCGGCCGTCCTCGGAGCGGGTGGATTGGAGCAGATCGATGGCTTTCTCCACGGAATCGAAGAGCGCGGTGGCGGAGCCGAGCGAGGGGAGCAGCCTGTTTACCTGGTCTGTCAAAGCTTCGCGATTCTCAGCGTCACGGAAGTCCACTCGGAGGCGCACATCGTTGTCCATTTGGAGGATTGCCATGCGGTCGAGGTTATCGGTCTGCTTGATGAACTCCAAGGCATATCGCTTCATGGTTCCGATATCGAGGTCGCGCTGACCGGCAAGTTCGTTGATACTGAGTGATCCATGGAGGATCATGACGACGGAAAGGCCGGACCCAGTGGGGGGCGCCGTACAATTCAACGAGTCGGGGCGGCCGTCTTCGGTGCATTGGATACCGCCGGCGGGAATGGTGATAGGG
>CALFYN010000265.1 GCA_937952345.1 uncultured Acidobacteriota bacterium | reverse complement strand
GCGCGGCACGGCACATTCGCGAACGGCTGAAGCCGGACGGCGTGTTCATGATCGTCGAGCCGTATGCGGGCGACCGGTTGGAGGAGAATCTGAACCCGGTGGGGCGAATGTTCTACGGAGCTTCGACGATGGTGTGCACGCCGGGATCGAGGGCTCAGGATGGCGGCGCGTGCCTGGGAGCGCAGGCGGGCGAAGCACGGCTCAAGGATGTGATGTCGCAGGCGGGGTTTACGCGATTCCGGCGTGCCGCGCAGACGCCGTTCAACCTGGTACTGGAAGCTCGGCCGTAAGCGCGGGTGATCTCAAATCGGCGGCGTTTCCGCTTGTCTTAATTGAGGATTCGCACGCCGCATGATCATACTCGATGTTGATACCGCAGCCAGGTTGGTCCACCGGTTGCAGCAGTTGCGCGCCGATGCGCGGCCGCGTTGGGGCAAGATGAGCGCGCACCAGATGGTCTGCCATCTGCACGACACGATGCAACTGGCGATGGGAGAGCGGACGACGGAAGACGCGAGCACAGCCGTGAGCCGGACGGTGTTCCGCTGGATGGCGCTGCGGGCGCCGCTGCCGTGGCCGAAGAATTATCCCACGCGGCCGGAGTTCGACCAGCTTGCGCGTGGTACGCAGCCCGGCGATTTCGGGCGCGATGTGCTGCGGCTGGGCGATGGATTCCGGCGCATGGCGCGGCGGCCGCGCGATTTTGATTTCGGCCGCCATCCCGTGTTTGGGGAAATGACGGAATGGGAATGGATGCGATGGGCGTATCTGCACGCCGAGCATCATTTCCGGCAGTTCGGGATTTGAGGTTTAACGCCCGGCCAGGAAGGCGTTGACTTCGTCCGCAAGGGCGGGTGTGCAGACAACGCAGTTGCCGGCGTGAATGCTGCGGCCACCGTCGAAATTGAAGAACTTACCCCCTGCTTCCTCAATGATCACTTGAATGGGGGCCAGGTCCCAGGGTTGCGCCGAAGGCTCGACCCAGACTTCGCCGTGGCCGCCGGCGACGAGCATGGCGTCGGGGGCTCCGCTCATGCTGCGGACGGCCCAGAATTTTCCCATGAAGCCGATCATGCGGGGGGCGAACTCGCGGCGGTAGGCTTCGCGAAGGCCGTTGAAGTAGAGCACGGATTTGGCCGGTGAATCGATGGCCGATACATGGATGGGCGTGCCGTTGCAGAAGGCGCCGCCGCCGCGCGTGGCGTAGTATTCCTGATTCCAAGCGGGGATGTTGACGACGCCGACCTGCACCTCGTCATTGGCTTCGAGGCCGATGAGGACGGACCAGAGCGGGCTGCCGCGGGAGAAATCGCGGGTGCCGTCGATGGGGTCAATGATCCAGCGGCGGCCGCTTGTGGCGGGGCGTCCGGCGCCTTCCTCGCCCATCAGGCCGTCGTCGGGGAAGGCCTCGGAAAGCATGGAGGCGATGAGTTTTTCGGCCTCACGGTCGGCAATGGTGACCGGGGACTCGTCGTATTTTTCTTCGGCGGAGACGCCGTTTCGTTGGTAGGAGAGGGCGAGTTCGCCGGCCTTGCGGGCCGCCTGGCGAGCCACCTCCAATTCGCGTGCAAAGGACATTCCTTCTTATTGTAGCGTCCGTGCTACGATTCACAGGATGAGTGTGCGAACCGTATTCACATTGCTGGAGGAAGCAGCCGCCAAGTACGGCGAGAACACGCCCGCGCTGCATCAGCCCGCCGGGTCCGGCAAGGGGGAATACCACGTCTATACATGGGGTACATTTCGCGATATTGCACGCGAAATCGCGGTGGGATTGGCGCAAGTGGGTATCCGGCGCGGGGATATTGCTGCTCTGCATTCGGAAACACGGGCGGAATTGTATCTGGCGGATTTCGGGATTATGGCGTGCGGGGCGATATCAGCGGCGGTGTACACCAGCTATCCGCCGGCCGAGATTCTGAAGACGATCGAGGCGTCGACGGCGAAACTGGTGTTCATCGACACGCCGAAAGCGTTTCGCGCGCTGCAGGCGGCGGGCGCGGCGCGGCTTGGGGTGCAGTGGATCCTGATGCATGGAGAGGCGGAAGGAGCGATGCCGCTGGCCGAGTTGCGCGCGAAGGGGCGGCAGGCAATGGAGCAGGACGCGCAGTATTTCGCCACGCTGCACGCAAAGGTGAAGCCCGCTGACTACGCCATTCTCTACCTGACTTCAGGCGCCACGGGCGAGCCGAAGATGGCGCTGACCACGCACGGAGCACTGGTGACGAACGTCGACATGGGCATGAAGGTGGTGGATATCTCGCCCAAAGACCGCACGCTCGCGTTTCTGCCTTCGGCGCACATCGCACAGCGTATCGGCATCGAGTTGATGAGCACGCGCTGCGGCGCACCGACGTGGTTCAGTGAAGGGCTGAGCCGGCTGCCGCACGAGATGCAGAGCGTGGCGCCGACGTTTTTTCTGGCTCCGCCGCGCGTGTGGGAGCGGATTTATTCGAGCGTGTGCACGGAGATCAAGAAACGCGGCGCGGCGATGCAACGCGTCTTCTGGGGCGCATTGGGCCTGGCTCTGAAGGCGAACCAGTTGCGGGCGCAGGGAAAGAGCGTTCCCTTCTGGATGCCGCCGGCTTTGCGGGCCGCTGACCGGGTGGTATTTGCCAAGCTGCGGGCGCGGTTCGGGGGGAAGATGCGGATTCCCGTCTCGGGCGCGGCGCCGCTGGGGAAGGATCTGGCGCATTTCTACGAGGCGATCGGAATGCCGCTGATCGAAGGTTACGGGTTGACGGAAGGCGGCATCACGACGCTGAATCCGATCGACGGCCCGAAGGCGGGGAGCATCGGAAAGATGCTGCCGGGGGTGGAGTGGAAGATCACCGAGGACGGCGAATTGTGCCTGGGCG
>CALFYN010000264.1 GCA_937952345.1 uncultured Acidobacteriota bacterium | reverse complement strand
CGGCGCATGATGAAAGACCCGCGCACGGCGGGCTTCGCCACCGAGTTCACCGGCAACTGGCTTGGGGTGCGCCACTTCGAGCGCAACAACTCAGTGGACCGCGAACGCTTCCCTGCCTTCACCAATGAACTGCGCGAAGCGATGTTCCTCGAGCCGGTGCGCTTCATGGAACACACCGTCCGCGAGAACCGCTCCGTGCTGGATCTGCTGTTCGGCGACTACACATTTGCCAATCCCGTTCTGGCGAAGCACTACGAGATCCCCGATGTCACTGGCGATGCAAAGACGTGGGTGCGTGTGGAGAACGCTTCGCGCTATGGACGAGGCGGCCTGCTGCCGATGGCCGTGTTCCTGACACAGAATTCTCCGGGCCTTCGCACGAGCCCCGTCAAGCGCGGCGCATGGGTGGTGCAGCGCGTGTTGGGCGAAGTGATTCCGCCCCCGCCGCCCGTGGTGCCGGAACTGCCTCATGATGAATCGGCCTCGGAGTTGCCGGTGCGCGACCTGCTGGCCAAGCATCGCGAGAACGCGCTCTGTGCTGCCTGCCATGCGCGCATCGATCCCTTCGGGCTGCCCTTTGAATCGTACGGTCCGGTGGGCAATCGGCGGGAGAAGGATCTGGCCGGCCGCGCGGTTGATACTAAGGCGACGTATCCCAACGGGACCGCCGCCGACGGGATCGCGGGCTTGCAGACGTACATCCGCGAGCACCGCCAGAAGCTCTTCGTGGCGGCCATCAGCCGCAAGCTGATGGCGTATGCGCTGAACCGTTCGCTGCAGCTCTCCGATGAACCCGTCGTGGAGCACATGCAGACGGCAGCCGCCGCGAACGGGCACAAGTTTAGTACATTGGTGGAAACGATCGTCACCAGCCCGCAGTTCCTGAACAAACGAGTGTCCGAAAGGCCCAGCAAATGAACATTCGAAAGAAGCCCCTCCTTTCCCGCCGCACGGTGTTGCGCGGCGCCGGTTGTACGGTTGCTCTGCCTTGGCTCGAATCGCTGGCGCGGGCAGGCACAACGGCCTTCCCGAAGCGCTTCGGCGTGATGTTCATGGGCTGTGGGATCAACGAGAACTTCTGGAGCGCGGAAGGCCAGGGCGCGGAGATGAAGCTGAGCAAGACGCTCTCGCCGCTGGAGCCGCTGAAGCAGAAGATCAATGTGATCGATGGGCTGTACGTGCCGTCGCTGGTGGGGCAAGGCATTCATCCGGGACAGACGGGCAGCATCCTGTCGGGGGCGCGCATCGCCCGTGGAGCAGTGATTCGCTCCGGCATCAGCGTCGATCAGATGATCGCCAACAAGGTGGGCGCGGAGACGCCGCAATCGTCCATCGTGCTCGCTTGCGATCAGCCGATGACGGGCTACCACGAGACGAACTTCTCGATGGCCTACAGCTCGCACATCTCGTGGCAATCGCCCGATTCGCCGGTGCCCGTGGAAGTGTATCCCTCGCTCGCCTGGGACAATCTCTTCGACAACCGCGGCAGCCTGCTCAATGCCAGCGTGCTCGATCGGGTCAAGGGTGAGACGCAGAAGCTGAGCGGCAAGATCAGCGCCATCGACAAGAGCAAGCTGGATGAGTACTTCACCAGCGTGCGCGAAGTGGAGAAACGCGTAGAGGCGATGCGCAAGGGCAAGGAAGCCGCCGACGATGCGGCGAAGGCGCGGAACACCGTGGCGATGACGATGGACCGCCCTGCCAACGGGCTTCCCGAAGATCTGCGCGATCATTCGCGGCTGATGTGCGACATCATCTCGATCGCCTTCCAGACGGGGAAGACACGCGTGGCCTCGCTGCTGATCTCGCGCGATCTGTCGGCCATGTACTATCCCTTCCTCGATGTGAAGGAAGGCCATCATGCCGCTTCGCACAACAACACCTCCGATGGGTATGAGCGCATCTCGCGCTTCCACGTCGAGCAGTTCGCCTATCTCGCCACAAAGCTCGATGGCATGAAGGAAGGCGAAGGCACGGTGCTCGACAACACGTGCCTGATGTTCCTTTCGAACCTGTGGATCGGGCGCAAGCACGACAACACGCGGCTGCCGCTGCTGCTGGCCGGCGGGCTCGGTGGAACGCTTGAGACGGGGCGCACGCTGAACTACATTGGGCAGCCCGAAGAGAAGCGGCGCATGTGCAATCTGTATCTGTCGCTGATGGACCGGTTCGATCTGAGACTCGATCAGTTCGGTGATTCCCGCCAGCGCCTCGAGCGTATATGAGCGAAGGCTGCGCGGTCGAAGCGGACCGCCTTGTTTACCGCTACCCGGACGGCCGGCTTGCCTTGGACAACGTCTCGCTGCACATTGCAGCGGGGGAACGGCTAGGCATCATCGGCCCATCGGGCGCGGGGAAATCGACGTTCCTGCTGCACCTCAATGGCGTACTGCTGCCGGCATCGGGGCTGGTGCGCATCGGCGGCGAGCCCGTGGTTCGCACGAACCTGATGAACATCCGCAGCCGGGTGGGGATCGTGTTCCAGAACCCCGACGATCAGCTCTTCACACCGACCGTGGAAGAGGACGTGGCTTTCGGCCCGTTGAACATGGGCTGCTCGCCGGAAGAGACTCGCGAGCGGGTGCAACTGGCGCTGCACCAGATGCGGCTGGATGGGTATGAGAAGCGCTCGACGCACGATCTGTCGTTCGGCGAGAAGCGGCGTGTGGCGCTGGCCACGGTGCTGGCGATGCGGCCTCGGGTGATTGCCTTCGATGAGCCGTTCGCCAATCTGGATCCGGGCATGGTGGAGCAGTTGATTCACCTGATCCACGGGCTGGATGCGACCGTGGTTCTCATCTCGCAGGAGATCCTGCCGGCCGTGGCTGCGGTGGACACGCTGGCCGTGTTTCATCAGGGGCACATTGCAGCCACTGGCCCGGCGCTCGATATTGCTTCCGACCGCGCTCTGCTCCAGCGCTGCGGGATCGACTTTCATTACTACGCCGGGGTGTGGCAGCAGATCCTTACGAAGGCTTCCGCGCTTTGACGCCGAACCAGATGCCGGTTGCACCGAGGATGAGAGCGATGCCAACCATCGCGCGTTCGATGCGCGAGACCGATGCGGTGGCTGTGGTGGGGGCTGCTGTTGTGAATCGCTCCGGCACGGTGACGGGGACTTCGCGGCGGTGGCCTTCTTCATCGTCGAAGATCACGCGCCACTCGCCGGCCGTTTCGGGGACAAAGCTGAAGTAGCCGCGCTTGTCGGTCAGGCCGGTTTGAAACTCGGCGGTGGGCGCGCCGGGTGCGAAGACCTGGACCTTGGCAAAGGCCACAGGCTGTGAACCCGCATAGGTGGCTTTGACGATGACGGCCGGAGCGGCGAGTTGGACTTCGGCGTCCATGTCGTGGGCCGTGGCGGCGATGGCCAAAAGTGCCAGCAAAGTCAGCATTGTCTGTACGGTGCTCGTATCACTAAAATAACAATAGTGCGAACAAGCATCCAACCCCCGATTGCCCGGGCACTGCTGCTGGGCGGCCTGGCGAGCGCTGTTGCGCTTGGCCATTACACTTGGGTGGCGCCCACGGCTGCGCTCGAAGTGGGCAAGCCGGCGACGATTCAGATCAGCCACGGCGACACGTTCGCGGTGAGCGATGAAGCGATCAACGCTGCGCAGGTGGATCTGTATGTGTTGGCGCCCTCGGGTGCGAAAGTGAAGCTGACGGCGGCGCGAGGGAAGGGTTCGGTCACCGCGCCTTTCACGGCGAAGGAAGCGGGACTGCATCGGATCGTGATGGTGCAGGATCGCGGGATCACCAGCCGGACTCCGAAGGGCGTAAAGCAGGGAGGCCGCGATAAGAACCCCGACGCTTCGACGGCGTCGCGCACATTCCGGACAGCGATCGCGTATGTGAATGCTGGTGCGGGCGCGGCGAAAACGGCCAAGCCTGTGGGGCTGGAATTGGAACTCGCCGCGGAGCGTACGGCCTCGGGCTGGCAGGTGCAGTTGCTGAAGAATGGGAAGCCCGCCAGCGGGATCGCCATCGAGGTATTTCTGAGCGGCATGGCGAAAGGCATTGATGCGGGCAAGACAGGGGCCGATGGCAAGATCACATGGCAGCCGGCGGCGGGCGCGAAAGGCCCGGCGATGTTTTCGGCGATGTTCAAGGATAAGGCTCCCTCGGGCGCGGCCTATGATGCCGTCAACTATGAGACTTCGTTGTATGTGAGCTGGTAGCGCGATGCATATTGCCGATGGGATCATTCCGAATCTCTGGTGTGGCGCGGCACATGGGTTGTCGTGGTCCGCGCTGTACTGGCTGGGCCGCCGCGTGGAAACCGAAGAGGTAGTGCGGCTGGGCATGCTGGCATCGGCGAGCTTTGCGATTTCCCTCATTCATTTCCCCCTGGGTGCGACTTCGGTGCATCTTGGGCTTTACGGGCTGGCCGGGATCCTGGCCGGGAAACGGGCGTTCCCGGTGATCTTTGCGGCGCTTTTGTTTCAAACAATCTTGTTCCAACATGGCGGATTGCTGACGCTGGGGCTGAACGCCGCGAACATGGGTACGGGCGCTCTGCTGGCCGCGCTGCTATGGCGGACGGGCATCGGTCCGCAGCCGGTGCGCGCGTTTCTGTGCGGCTTCCTTGGTGTACTGACGCCGGCACTGCTGATCGCGCTGGAGTTCATGCTGACCGGATACGGAAAAGGTTTCTGGTTTATGGCCGCGCTGTATCTGGGCGCTGCCACATTGGAAGGATTGCTGACCGCCGCAGTGGTGGCGTTTCTGCATCGGACGCGGCCGGGGCTGCTGGCCTTACCCGCGTGAGCAGCGTGTTCCAGCATCTGGATCCGCGAGCGCGGGTTCTGGCGATTGTCGCGGCGATCGCGATTGTGGCTTCGACGCCTCCGGCGGTGCTGCGGCCGTTCACTGTGTATGCCGCGCTGGGCCTGCTGCTGGTGTTGCTGAGCAAGGCATCGGGGTTCTATCTGACGCTGCGGTGTTTGGCGGCTTCTCCTTTCCTTCTACTGGCCGGCGGGCTGCTGGCGTTTGAGAAGGGGATGCCCGCCGGGGCTTCCGTGCTGTGCAAGGGCTACTTCGCGGCGTTGCTGCTGGCGTTGCTGACGGCTACGACTCCGTTGTCGGATCTGTTGTGGGCGTTGCGGCGGCTGAAGGCTCCGCATGCGCTGAACATCATCCTGGGGATGATGTACCGATACACGGCGCTGCTGTCGGAGGAGTACGCGCGGATGGAGCGGGCTCGCGATTGCCGCACGGTGCGGCCGCTGGGGCGGAGGCGCATTTCGATTTATGGGCATCAGTTTGGGAACCTGATCCTGCGCAGTTGGGATCGGGCGGACCGGGTGCATGCGGCGATGCTCTCGCGGGGGTTCGACGGATCGTGGCCGGCGATGGAACAACGGCGGTTCCGGGGTTGGGATGCCGGGTTTGTGCTGGCTACGGCGGTGTTGTTTCTTGTGCCTCGATTTCTGGTGTAGGCCATTTGCTGTTTACGAAAATCTGAAAAAGTGTCAGATTTTGTCAAATATTCAGGTGCTGGGCTTTGCGGCATTTGCAGCCGGGGCGCGAATTCAGAATAACACGCTGGGGTTTCGGGACAGGAAGTAAATCATTTCC
>CALFYN010000263.1 GCA_937952345.1 uncultured Acidobacteriota bacterium | reverse complement strand
ACGCGACGTGGTGGATCCGGCAGGCGATTACGCGCGCGATTGCCGACCAGTCGCGGACGATTCGCATTCCGGTTCACATGAACGAGAGCATGAACAAGTTCCTGCGGGCTACGCGCGAGCTGGAGAAGGAACTGGGGCGTGCTCCTACAAATGAAGAAATCAGCCGGCGCATGGATATTCCCGTCGAGAAGGTACAGAAATTGAAGACCATCTCGCGAGATCCCGTGTCGCTGGAAACGCCGGTCGGCCGTGACGGCGAGTCTGCCCTTGGCGATCTGATTGAAGATCGTTGGGTGGGGTCTCCGGTGGACGCGGTGATCGATTCAAACGTGCGGGACGAGACGGCGAATATCCTGAAGACTCTGTCTCCGAAGGAGGAGAAGGTGATTCGCTTGCGCTTCGGCATCGGCTGTGAGCGCGAGCATACGCTTGAGGAAATCGGGCAGGAATTCGACGTCACCCGCGAACGCATTCGTCAGATCGAAGCGAAGGCGCTGCGGCAGCTGCGTTCTCCGGAACGGGCTCGCCATTTGCGCGCATTGCTGGCAGCAAGATAACGTCCCTCCTCCAAGAAGTGAAGTTGGGCCGGGGTTGATCGACCAAACCCCGGCCCTTTTTCTGTGTGCCCAGATGATGACGCAAAAGCAAGTTTCATCGCGTTCCTTATCTTGTGGGGTCTGGTTCTAGTACCGAACTGGTATCGTAACGCTGTAACAAATTCATTCGGCCGACCAAGTCTAATTGAACCGGGAAATTACCGACATCGAGAGGTTCTAATGAAGACTTGGCTGATTACTTGTACGCTTCTTCTGCTTCCGTTTTCCACATTTGCGGAAGCTGCCACGCTGGATGCTTCAGATTCCGGCTGGTACAACGAATTCGGATTCCACGATCCCAACAACCGCAACTATATTACGGGCTTCGCCAGCGCCCGGCTGACACGCAGTTTCTTCGTTTTCGATCTATCCTCCGTCACCGGCACAATCATTTCCGCCACGCTGCGGGTTCCCAATTTCCAATCCCTGTCTCCGGACCCTTCGGAAACCTTTGCTCTCTTCGACGTCACGACGGACATCGCTACGCTCACCGCGGGTGGATCCGGCCTGACTGCCGTTTACGACGACTTAGGGACTGGGGTTTCCTACGGATCGGGAACCATGCCGGGCGGAATATCCGGTGCGTCCCAGGATTTTCTTCTGAATCCGGCGGGGCTTGCAGCGTTGAACGCCGCCGGTGGTTTCATCGCCATAGGTGGCGCCATCACTACGCTCTCTGGCCAGGTTCTGGTGGATGAATATGCCTTCGGCTTCACGACGAACCTGATCCCGCAACTGCTGTTGGAGACATCGGAGGCAGTGCCCGAGCCCGGCGCCCTTTGGCTTGCCGCGGCCGGAATTGTCATGATCTGTGTCCGGCGATTCTGGTTAGTTTCCCGGCGTAGGGACGGCTGATTCCTGAACATATATGGTCACATCTGAAGTTGTCCCGAGCAACACAAAGCATCCCCAACTGCAAGCTCTGCTCGACAATGTGCAGGAGCGATTCACTCACGGCGGAATGACCGGGGCCATGGACGTGCTCATCGACGGGTTGCATGAAATCTTCCACAATGCTGAACCGGAGCATTGGCCTGAGATCGAAGCGGAAGCGCGGGGCCACCTATTGAATGAATGGCTGCAGCGGGATCCATTGACCCGGCGTTGCTCTAAGAAACCTCGCGGCTACTCAGGGGATGCGGTAACCCTGGACATTCTTTACGGCGTATCCGGGGCCATGTCGCGGCCGTCCCGGCAATTGAGCCGTATTCCGCTGGCTGTTCACTGCTATACCGCAAACCTGAGCGATGCTTCGCGCGCCGTACGATATCGCCGCGAACGGCTCGCGCAGGAAATCGACCAGGCGGCGGCGCGCCGTTCGAACGCACGGGTTCTCTCCGTGGCGTGCGGGCATTTGAGAGAAGCCGATTTGTCGTACCGGTTTCGCCAAGGGCATGTCGGTTTGCTGGTTGGGTTGGACCAGGACTCCGTTAGCCTCGCCGAGGTGCAGCAGCGGATCGGCGGCCCCGGGGTACAGACAATCCAGGCTTCCGTAAAACAGATCTTGCAGCAGCGGGTCCGGCTTACGGACTTCGACCTTGTCTATTCCGCGGGGCTGTTCGACTATCTGCCGGACAAGGCGGCACGGGCCTTGGCGGCTTGGATGTGGGATGCACTAAGGCCGGGCGGAAGACTGCTACTCACGAACTTTCGGAGGGGGCACCGCGACGCCGGCTACATGCGATGTTTCATGGACTGGAAGCTGCTCTACCGCAGCGAACAGGAACTCGGCGCAATGGTGGAATCAGCCATGCCGGACGTGTCGCCTGTGAACGTTACGGTCGATCCGTTTGGATGCGTCGTCTATGCCACGGCGGACAAGAAGGCAGCTAGCCCCGCTGCATCCAATGGCCTGTAGCGAGCCATCTTCGGTGAATACGCTTCTCTTCTGCCTTGTACCCCGACCTACGTTACCATGGTAGTTTACGGCTTCACGCCCCTAATCCAGGCGGGGAGCCGGTTTTTCTAACCACCCCGAATCATGGACATCTCGCAACTTCCAAAACATTTCGACTCCAAGCTGGCCGAAGACTCCTGGGACGCCAAATGGGACCAAAGCGGCGTGTATCAATACGACCCGTCGCGCGGGCGCGAGGAAACCTTCGTCATCGACACACCGCCGCCCACGGTTTCCGGCTCGCTGCACGTTGGGCACGTATTCTCCTACACGCATACCGACCTGATGGCTCGCTTCCAGCGCATGCGGGGACGCAACATTTTTTACCCGATGGGTTGGGATGACAACGGACTCCCCACCGAGCGCCGGGTTCAGAACTACTTCAACGTTCGCTGCGATCCCACACTGCACTACGTTCCCAACTTCGATCCCGCCTCCGCAGCCAAAGAGAAGCACCCTGTCTCCATCTCGCGGGCCAATTTCATTGAGCTTTGCCTGAAACTGACCGCCGAAGATGAGAAGGCTTTCAAGGCCTTGTGGCGGCGCATCGGACTGGGGGTGGATTGGGCACAGGAATATTCGACCATCGACACACGCTGCCGGCGGGCCGCGCAGCTCTCGTTCCTCGATCTGTTTGAGAAGGGCCATATCTACGCCGTGGACTCGCCGGCCATGTGGGACGTGGATTTCCAGACGGCCGTAGCTCAGGCTGAGGTGGAAGACCGCAACACGCAGGGCCACTTTCACAACATCCGGTTTGGCGTGGAAGGCTCGGAGACGACCTTCGTCATCGCCACGACGCGCCCGGAACTGCTGGGGGCTTGCGTGGGGGTCACGGCTCATCCGGACGATCCGCGCTACAAGCCGTACTTCGGCAAGCGTGCCGTGACGCCGATCTTCCACGTTCCGGTTCCGATATTCCCCTCTGAACTCGCCGACCCCGAGAAAGGCACCGGCATTCTGATGGTTTGTACGTTCGGCGATGCGACGGACGTGCGCTGGTGGCGCGAACAATCGCTGCCGAACCGGCAGATTATCGGCCGCAACGGACGACTGATTCCCGTGACTTTCGGCGAGCCCAATTGGGAATCGCTGCACCCCGAAGCGGCCAATGCGGCCTATGCGCAGATCGCCGGGAAGAACACGAAGCAGGCGCGCAAGATTATCGTGGAGCATCTGCTGGGCGATGCTCTCACGGATGCCCCGAAGCCGATCGAGCATTCGGTGAAATATTTCGAAAAAGGAGATAATCCGCTCGAGTTTATTTCCACGCGCCAGTGGTTTGTGCGCCTGCTGGATAAAAAAGAGGACCTGATCGCCTGCGGGGACCGCATCCAGTGGCACCCCGATTTCATGCGCCTGCGTTTCAAGACGTGGACCGAAGGGCTGCAATTCGATTGGTGCATCTCGCGGCAACGCTACTTCGGCGTGTCCTTTCCGGTGTGGTACAAGCTGGACGCGGAAGGGAACCCGCTGTATGAGGAGCCTATTCTGGCGCCGGCGGCGATGTTGCCCGTCGATCCGATGGATACGCCACCGCCGGGCTTTGCGGAATCGCAGCGCAACCAGCCGAACGGCTTCTGCGCGGAATCGGACGTCTTCGACACATGGTTCACCAGTTCGCTCACGCCGCAGATTTCCGCCGGCTGGCTCACGAACGAGACTCTTTTCAATAACCTGTTCCCCAACGACCTGCGTCCGCAGTCGCACGAGATCATTCGCACGTGGGCTTTCTATACGATCGTCAAGGCGTGGCTCCATTCGGGCACGATTCCCTGGCATCATGTGGGCATCTCCGGCTGGGTGCTCGATCCGGACCGCAAGAAGATGTCGAAGTCGAAGGGCAACGTTGTCACGCCCATGCATTTGCTGGAAGAGTATGGCGCCGATGCGGTGCGCTACTGGTCGGCGAACGCCCGGCTGGGCACGGATACGGCGTTCGATACGAACGTGCTGAAAGTGGGCCGCCGTTTGGTGACGAAGCTCTTCAATGCAGGGAAATTCGTGCTCATGCAGAGCGCGGAGCCGGGTCCGGTGAGCCATCCGCTGGACGTTGCTTTCCTGAGTGAATTGAATGACCTGATTACGAAGGTCACGGCGCAATTCGAGAAATACGAACACTCCTATGCGCTGGGCGAAACGGAGAAATTCTTCTGGCGCGGGCTGACGGACAACTATCTGGAACTGGTGAAGGCGCGGAGCCGGTCGGAAAGTGACGCCGCCGGGCGCTCCTCGGCGGTGGCCACGCTGCGCATCGCGCTGAACGTGCTGCTGCGGCTGTTTGCTCCGTTCGTGCCGTACATTACCGAAGAGATCTGGTCGTGGCAGTTTGCCGGAGAGACGGGCCAGGCGAGCATCCACAAAGCGCCGTGGCCGGAACGCATCGAACTGCCCGCCGCCGCCGAAGATGTCTTTGAAACGGCGTGCGCCGCGCTCAGTGCGATTAACAAGGCCAAGAGCGAAGCAGGCGTCTCGGTGGGGCGGTCTATTCTGGAACTGGAGATCGCCGCCAATCCGGAGACGGCAGCAAGGCTTGCCAAGGTGAAGGCCGACGTGCTGGGCGCGGTGCGCGCGGCCGATTGCGGCATCACGATCAAGGACACGCTGGAAGCCAATCAATTCGAAGTGGTCCAGGTGGCTTTCGAAACGGCTGAAGGCCAACCGGCCTGACGCCGGCTATTGCGTCAATAGGGACCGCACTACGAAGACCGCCATCTGTCCGCGGGTATTGGTATTCCACGGGCAGAAGGTGGTTTCCGTGCACCCGCTGGTGACGCCGAGTTCCTTCATCTTCTGGATGTAGCCGAAGAAGATATCCTCCACGGGAACATCGGTGAAGAACGGCACGGTGGGGAACGTAATGGTCTGGTCAAACCGTCGCTGCAGTTTCGTGCGCACGATGAAGGCTGCCATCTGTCCCCGCGTCACGGGGTCATTCGGGCAATAGGTGGTCGCGGTGCAGCCGGCCGTATATCCCAGCTCGCGCATCTTCTGAATATGAGGAAACTGCGGATGCGTGGCCGGAACGTCGGTGAAGTAAGGCTGCGTCCGGTAGGTGAAGGTATCCCCGCCATACAGCGCCC
>CALFYN010000262.1 GCA_937952345.1 uncultured Acidobacteriota bacterium | reverse complement strand
ACTTTCACTTTGACGTGGATCTTCTCCACGTGTGCCAGCGGCGGATCGGATACCCGCTCCTTGCCGCGCAGTTCAAAACCGTCCACGCTCACCTCCAGTTTGCTGGGATCGAAGTCGAAGCGCCCGATAGCCACTTTCCCGCCCGTGGCTTTTTCGGCTTCGACAATGATGCGCTGGCGGATTTGTTCGCGTAGCCAATCCGTGCGGAGGATGATGAACACGGCTGTGGCGAGCACCGCCAGCAGCAGCATGAGGGTGAGAGCGGTCCACTTGCACCAGCGCAGCAAACGTCTCATTGAAATACCTCCTCACGGTAGCGGATGCGGGCTCTCGATCGCGCCTGCTGGAGCCACTCATCTGACGCTGTGTCGGTTTTTTCGGCGAGAATCCAATCTTCGATTTCCTGGCTCACTTCTTCCAAGGGCGGGAGCGGTTTGCCGGGGTTGACCTTGTCCCAATGCTCCCGAAACTCCTTGCTGTAGTAGGCGGCGATTTCGTCGGTCGATACCTGCTGGCCGCGCGTAAATCGGAGGTCAATGAATTCCACCGCGCGGATCATGGCCTGGAGATACAGGCGCACTTCTTCGTCGGTGATGCGGCGTTTTTCGAGTTCGGCTTGATAGGCTTCGTCGGTGGGGTATCGGGGCTTGATGACCTTATTCCACTGGGCAATGACTTCGGCCATGGAGGGGACGGTGAAGCGTGTGTCGTCCATCTCCTGTATCAGCAGGATCTGAGAAATAAGCGTTTCCGCCGCCTTGCGCTTGGAGGCAAGGCTGAAATCGGGCTCACGCCCGTCAATAAAGGCGGCCAGCCGGATCATCTGAATAATTTCGCTCTCCGGGATGACGCGTGTGCCGATGGTGACGGCAATGCGGTCGATGATCTCCGCGGGGAGCAGCGCCGCGCCAAGCAACAGGAGTGGGACAAGGGTGCGCATCAGAAAGCCTGCCCCAGGCTGAAGTGGAATTGGAAGGCGCTGACGCGCTGGCGGACGGGCTCGCCGAGATTCGCCACCAGATCGTTGATGGAACCGCGGTATCCGATGAAACGCGGCGAGTTCAGGCCAAAGCCGAAATCGACACGGATGGGGCCGATGGGTGTTTTGTAGCGGACGCCGACACCGACGGCGTGCACCATGTAGTCGAAGTCCTGATCGTCGCGCTGGCGGGAGCGGAAGGATATGGCACGGAAGCGGGTATAAACATTGCCCGCGTCGTGGAACAAGACGCCACCGAGGTTGTCGCCGAGGAAGGGAAATCGCAACTCGGTTTGATTGAAGAGCAGTCCGTTGCCTCCGATGGGGAATCCGGTGAGCAAGTCGCGTGGTCCGGCCTGGTTTTCCGGAAAGCCGCGATGCGACACAGCGCCGCCGGCGAAGAACCGCTCGGGGAGGGGAATGTCACTGCCGCCGTAGCGTTTGATCCAGCCAAGCGTAGTGTTGCGCGAAAGGACAATGTCACGGCTGATGCGGTGATAACTGGAGTTGCGGGCGAGGATGCGTCCGAACCCGGTCTCCGAGGCGAGCGCTTTGTTGGCGAGCGACATGTCGATGGAGTTGTACATGCCACGGGTGGCGTTCAGCGGATCGTCGCGTTTGTCGTGAATCAGTGTGGTGGCGATGAGGCCGACGCGCACCGGTTGGGAGAAGAGCGGGATGAGGCCAGGGTCGATTTTGACATCGCTGGTGGCGACGCGGCGCACGGTGACTCGATACTGCGCCTGGAGGGCGCGGGAGAAGCGCTGGCTGAATTGCGCGGCGCCTTCCAATCGGCGCGAAGAGAAGGTGCGCACGTTGCGCGAGTCGTCGAAGAGGCCGGTGAACGTGAGGCTGATGTTTTCGCGGCCCTGAAACTGCGGCGCCAGATAAGTGACAATGCCGCGTTTCTGCAAGGTGGAGAGGCGCGTCTGCACGCCCACTGTGTGCCCGAGGCCAAGGAAGTTCAAGCGGCTCAGTCCCAGCGAGACGCGCGGGGCGAAGGCGGTGCCGCCGGCCGGAGCACTGAGGCTGGTGGGGCTCCCGCCGATTCTGCCGAACTCGGCGCCGATACCGCCATTGAGCGAATAGCGGCTGGCCTCTTCCATCTGGAACAGGACGCGTTTCTCGCGCACGCTGCCGAGAGGATTCTGGAGCGCCATGTCGACCTTGGCGAAGATCCCCAGGTCGTATAGACGGCGCTGGCTGAATACCATCCGGCTCAAGGACAGCGGCAGGCCCGGGAACAGGCTGATGCGATTATTGACGAGGCTGGGGCGGGTGGAGACGAGCCCGTTCACCTGCACGTCCTTGACGAACAGGCGGCGTCCTTCCTGCACGGTGTACCTCAAATCCATCATTCGTTCGTTCCCCGGCACGGCAGAAGCGGTCGCTTCCATGGAGGCATCGGGATAGCCGTTGTTGTAATAGAAGTTGAGGATGTTGTCGCGGTCCGTAGCCACGCTGAAGGCGCTGTAGGGCTGGCCTTCGGTGGAGGTGAGCATGGAACGGATCGTCTCATAGAGACGCAGGTCTACGCCGGAAATATCCAAGCTGTTGACGAACATCTGTTCGCCCTCCTCCACCTCCACGATCACGCCCACCTGATGTTCCTTGCCCTCGAAGTTGCGCTGGACAGCCGCGTTGACTTTCACGTCGCGGAAGCCGTTGCTGCGATACAACTCGGCGATGGCGCGTTTGTCCGCATCGAGGAGTTCCTCGCTGTAGCGGCCGTAGCGATTCACCAGCCAGCCGGCCGGCACGACGTTCATCCGCTCCCGTATGGTGAGGGAATCGAAGTACTGATTGCCGCGGACTTCGACATGGGCGACCTTGTAGCGCTCACCGCGGTCGATGGCGAAGGCGATCTGCTCCTCATCGGCGCTGATCTGGGAGCGATCGTAGTTGACCTGGGTGTCGAAATAGCCCCGAGCCTGGAAGTAGTGGGTGATCTTGCGGGTGCCCTCTTCGAGCAGATCCTGATCAACGGACTGTTCCTGGAATACGGGAATCAACTCCTTGAGGCGGCCGCGAGAGAGCTTGGCTCCGGTTGCGGTGACGCTGACCTTGGGGCCCGCTTCGATCTGGAGATGGGGGCGGGTTCGATTTTCTTCGCGAAGATACTCGAGCTTGCTGAGTTCGACGCGGGCGAGGAGGAAGTCCTTCTTGAGGTAGCTGCGGCGAATACGCTCGATGCCCTGCTGGAGACGCTGTTCAGTGAATTGCTGCCAGCCCAGCACACCCCAGAGACGTTTCCAATGCGATGTGCCAAGGAGAGACTCCTCTGAGATCTTCAGGTTCCCGGCAATCGATGGGCGGGCGAAGTAGGCGCGGTCTCCCGGCCGGACGAGGAATTGAACATGCAGTTCGTCGAACTCCGGATAACGTTCGACAAGCGGCTGGATACGCGGGAAGTAAAAACCGTTTGCCTGAAAAATATCGCGGAGGCCTTCGATGGCGGTGGCCATGCCCTCCTCGGTGTACTGCGCGCCGAGTTCGAGCTTGGTGGCGGAGATCAGCTGTTCACGGTTGGGCGGCTCATTGGCGCCTTCGACGGTAATGCGGCTGATGAACCAATTCTGCTTCGTGAAGAAGGTGAGGATCACCTTTCCATCGCGAAGGATGGCGTCGGCCTGGAGTTCTTCGTAGCGCCCTGTGCCATAGAGCCGCTGGATGGCGCGGCGCACCGCGATGGCTGTCAAAGGCTCGTTGACCTCGATGCTGATCAACCGCTTCAACTCGGCGTCAGGGAGGGGCTGGATTTGCGGATCGAAGCGGATTTCAGCCACAAGCTTGCCCTCGTAATCCCAGGGCGCAGCGCGCAGTACGCAGGAAGACAATATCAGGAAAACGATATGGGCGAAAGCCACTCATTTTCAGGATAACAGGGCAGGGTGGGGGGATCTGGGAACGGCGACCCTCATGGGATGATGGAAGGGCATGGACGCTTCCGCGCGCGAACGCTACTCAAGGCAGATTCTCTTCCCCGGAATCGGAGAGGAGGGACAGCGGCGTTTGATGGAGTCGCGCGTGGCGATTGTGGGGTGCGGGGCGCTGGGAAGTTTTCAAGCAGGGGCGCTGGCGCGGGCCGGCGTGGGGTGGCTCGACTTGATCGACCGCGACTACGTGGAATGGAGCAACCTGCAGCGGCAATGGCTCTACGAAGAGGGCGATGCGCAGGAGGCAATGCCGAAAGCGATCGCGGCGGCGCGGGCCATCGGGCGGATCAACAGCGGGGTGCATGCGGAGGCCGTTGTCGCGGATTTGACTGCGGCCAACGCCGAAGATCTGCTGGGGGATGCGGACGTCATCCTCGATGCGACGGACAACTTCGAAACAAGATACCTGCTCAATGATTTCGCGGTGCACTACGATACCCCGTGGATTTACGGTGCGGCCGTGGCCAGCTACGGGCTGGCGATGCCCGTGATTCCGGGAAACACCGCGTGTCTCAAGTGCATCTATCCGGAGCCGCCCTCCGGAGCGCAGCCGACGTGTGAGACCGCTGGGGTGCTGAATACCATCACGTCGTTGATAGCATCGCTGCAGGTGACCATGGCGTTGCAGATTCTGGTTGGAAAGCCGGATGAGGTGGCGCGGAAGTTGACTACCGTCGATGTGTGGACGGGCGCGATCCGGCAGATCCGGCAACCGGAGCCGTTGCCATCATGCCCTGCATGCGGGTTGCGGGATCTGGTGCATTTGCAGGGGCGCCGGCGGACGCCGATCAGCCTGTGCGGGCGCAATGCCGTGCAGATTCACGACCGGGCGCGTCCGCTCAACCTGCTGGAACTGGAGCGCCGCTTGCTGCCGCTCGGGCAGGTGCGCCGGAATGAGTTTGCCTTGCGTTTTTTTCTGCCATCGTATGAAATGACGGTGTTCCCCGATGGACGCGCGATCGTGAAGGGCACTACCGACGTTGGAGTGGCGCGCAGTTTGTACGCGCGATACATCGGGGCGTAGCAGGCATGACACGGCGAACTCTTCTTCTTGGCGCGCTGGCGCGGCCTCCGCGGCCGAATGTGGTGTACATCATCACAGACGATCAGCGCTGGGATTTGTTGAGCCTGCGCGGGCACCCTTATATCCGGACTCCGAATATGGATCGCATCGGGAAGGAAGGGATCACCTTCCTGAATGCTTTCGTCACGACCAGTTTGTGCAGTCCCAGCAGGGCAACGTATCTCACCGGCCGGTATGCTCATCAGCATCTGGTGCGGTACAACCGTGTGTCGGATACGTTTGACCGCGATGAGGTGCTGTTCCCGCAACTGCTGCAGAGCGCCGGATATCGTACTGGTTATGTCGGCAAGTGGCACATCGGCAACAACGCATCGCCGCGGAAGGGATTTGACTATTGGGCCGTGTTGCCGGGGCAGGGCCGCTACCGCGATCCCATCTTCAACGTGCAGGGCAGGGAACAGACGATGAAAGGGCACGTGGATCCGGTGACGGCGGACTTCGCCGTGGAGTTCATCCGCAGCCAGACGGCGGGGCAGCCGTTCTGCTTGTGCGTGGGGATCAAATCGCCGCACGCCGAACAGTTGCCGCCCGCCGACATGAAGCAGTTGCTGGCGGACGTGGATATCCCGCAACCTGCCACATGGAACGAGGATTACGCGAAGACGGGCAAGGCGGACGTAATGGCGCAAAGCTGCATCGAGGCGGACCGCTTTTTCGATGGGCCGAAGCAACTGAAGGGCGGCTGGCAGAACTACGTGAAGGATTTCTATCGCACTGTGATGAGCGCCGACCGCACCGTGGGGCGCATTCTGGACGCGCTTGATGAGAAGAACCTGGCGGACGATACATTGGTGATTTTCGTGGGTGATAACGGCTTTTTTCTCGG
>CALFYN010000261.1 GCA_937952345.1 uncultured Acidobacteriota bacterium | reverse complement strand
AGATGGCGAGGCATTCCCAACTTCCTACAGGCTGGCGGCCAACTGGCCCAATGGGATGCGCCGTTCCGTCAGCCGCCGGTTCTGCAGCGCGAATTCAATCGCGATGTTGGGATCCTCCGACTCCACAATGAAGCTATCCACGGGGCCAAACACGGTTTCCAATTCCTCGGGAAGACAGGTCGGAAGATATACGCGCAGCACCCGCGGATCGTAATACCGGAACACCATGAAGCGTCCGGCGTGATCCCGCACCCGCAGAAAGCCGCGGAAATGTCGCCGCAGCGTAGCCAGGGAAGCGCTGGAACGGAAAAAAATTCCCCAACTGTCGCCCCACCCCTGGCGGATCAAAGACATCGAATTATCGTCCTCTCTATCGAGTTGCACCAGATAGGGGGCAGCCATCTGTAATTGCCATGGCAGGTCACCGGCGTACAGGCAACATTTGTCGTGGTAAGTGCGATAAACGGCGCCGTAGATGCGCTCATTCCGCGCGCCGTCCAAAATCACCCAGTTGTTGACACGGGAACTGAGCGTGTCGGGCCACAAAACCGGAAGCAGGTGCTCCAACTGCACAGACACTATTTCTCTCCCGCCGCGGCCTTGGCACACTCTTCGCAGAATGGGGTTCCGGATTCCGCGGCGGCGGTCAGCACCGCAGCCATGGCGACCAAGTCTGCTTCTTTGCCGAACGAGGCGGGCTCGGGTTGTTTTGGAGTTGGCGTAGGAGCCGGAGTCCGGGCAGCGGATCGGGGCGGCGCAGTGGTTTCTTCCAAAGGCATTTCCGAAACGGAGTGCCCATCCGTAGGCCGGTTGAGTAGCGGTATCTCCTTTTCGCACACCTGCATAAGCCCGGAGCCGACATGGTGAGAGACGGCACGCGCCACCTCATCATCCGTCATCAGGTGAGAGTGTACTCCTGGCGGGGTGAACATCGACCGGCGCAGGCCGTACATGACGAGCGGGTCATTCTGGCGGTCGATCCAGAGGCGCGTCCGAATCGAATCATTGAGGCCCTTGGCAGGGGTGCAATCCCCGCAACCGCTCCAACGGCATAGATGCCACGAGGATGTCCCCCGGATCATGACCCAGCTCATAGCCCTCCTTCCGATCCTGCGTTCATTGTACGGTACGGAGCCGAGAGCGGCAACGCGGACAGGCGTTAACGTGCTTTCTGTGCGGCGACGCTGGAGATGATTTTCGACAAGACCGTATCGGGCGTTTGTCCATCGGCGTGGGCGTCGAAATTCAGAATGATGCGATGCCGCAGCACCGATGTTGCCACCTGACGCACGTCGTCCACACTGAGGTGGTAACGTCCGTTCATCAACGCCAGCACTCGCCCGCATTCGAGCAGCGCCTGCGCGCCGCGCGGCGAACTACCGTAGCGGATGTACTTATTCGCCATCTCATGGCCTTGCGGCTGACCCGGCTGTGTCGCCATGACCAAGTCGACCGCGAAATTCTGGACGTGGGCCGCGATAAGCACGCTGCGGCATACGGAACGCAGGGCCAGAATCTGCTGCCGGTCCACGACCTGCGAAACTTCGATCTCCTCGCGGGTGATGGTTCGGTCGAGAATCAGCGTCAGTTCGTCGCGATTCGGGTAGCTCACCACGATCTTCATCAGGAAGCGGTCCAACTGCGCTTCCGGCAGCGGATAGGTGCCTTCCATCTCGATGGGGTTCTGCGTGGCCATGACGAGGAACGGCGCCTCGAGTTCATGGGTGGTGGTGCCGCTGGTGACGGTGCGTTCCTGCATCGCCTCCAACAGGGCGGACTGGGTCTTGGGGGTTGCGCGATTGATTTCGTCGGCCAGCACCAGATTTGCGAAGATGGGCCCCTGCTGGAAGCGGAGGGTCTTGGCGCCACGGTCGTCGGTTTCCATGATCATGCTGCCGACGATATCGGCGGGCATGAGGTCCGGGGTGAACTGAATGCGGGAATAACGAAGGTGCAGAACGCGGGAGAGAGTACGGAGCAAGGTCGTCTTTCCGAGGCCCGGTACGCCCTCCAAAAGGACATGGCCGCCGGCGAGCATGCAGATGAGCACGCCGTCGACGGCATCCTGCTGTCCTACGATGACCTTGCCAATCTCTTTGCGAACTTTGTCCAATTGAGCAGTTGCCTGCTCTACTTGATGATCGACAGACGCTGACACAATCCTATTCTATGCGATTGCGGCTGCGGCGGCTCAACAAACTACGCTTTCGCTGCTACCGCGGACCGCTCTCCCATGGCATTGGCAAAGTGGGCCACGATATCGGCCATTTCCGCCAGTGCTTTCCGCGCATGCTCCGGTTGAACCAAACGGTGCGATACGCCGAACACGAGCTTCATAACCTGATAGTCAATCATTAGCATGCGCTGCTCCATGGTCAAACCACCGACCTGGAATTGTGCCGCATGCCGCAAAAGGCCGGTTAGCAACCGGTAATCGCGCTCCAGAGATTGCTGTAATCCGCCCATCTCCGCTGCCGCCCCCTGCGGCGCCGCTGCCTTCAGCTGCGACAGAATGACTGGAAACTCCAGTTGATTCGCCGAAGCCACTTGCGTGGTGTAATCCTTCGCAGTCTTCGTGCTCAGAATTAGCAGACACGTGTAGCGGAACCAGTACAGGAAGAGCACCATCGACAAGGCGATAATGACTATGCTTACAAACATGGTTGGCTTTTAACTTCCATTCTGAGCCTAACCTATAGGCATTGCCGTTACAATCGAAAACCGGCAGCTAAGAGTCCTTTGGCTAAGGCACTTAAGAGTTTCACCCGATGCAGGGCGCCCTATTTCCTTATGCCCTCTCGCCAAACACCATGTTTC
>CALFYN010000260.1 GCA_937952345.1 uncultured Acidobacteriota bacterium | reverse complement strand
ATCGCCGATCAGCCGCGGCGCATTGCTCCACGTCGGATACACGAACGCGTCCAGTCGGCCTCGCTCCATCGTCCGCACCACCGCCTCGCGCACGCGCCCACGATACTGCCGGTTCGCTTCGCACGCCGCCGATTGGGGGCCATTCTCCGCATCCTGTCGCGCCCGTTCCAACTGCCGCCGCACCGTGGGATGAAACTTGCCGGACTTGAGAATCTCCGCCAGACTCTTCACCGGCACACGATCCGCCCGCGCCGCCAGAAACCGGTTCAGATCATACTGAAACCCCATGCACGGCGCTGCCGATGCATCGCGCTCCGGCAATCCGTCCACTTTCGCCGGATCGACAATCACCGCGCCCGCCCGCCGCAGATCCTCCACCGCGGTTTGGAACACGCGCACGATCTCCGCATCCAACCCCTCGCGCTCATACGCTTGCCGCAACACGCCGATCCGCGCCCCGCGCAATCCATTGCGATCGAGCGCGGCCACGTAATCCGGCACAGCCTGTCCACGAGCCGCCGCCGTCACCGCGTCGTTCGTATCTTCACCTACCACCACCTGAAACACGCGGGCCGCATCTTCCACCGTGCGCGCCATCGGCCCGGCAATGTCAGCCAGCAGGTTCAGCGGAAACACTCCGGCTCTGCTCGTCAAACCCATGGTCGATCGAATCCCCACCAGCGCCTGATGCGACGATGGCCCGCGAATCGAATTGCCCGTGTCCGTTCCTAAGCCCACCAATCCGAGATTCGCCGCCACTGCCGCCGCTGTCCCGCCGCTTGATCCGGCGGTGACCCGATCGAGAGCATACGGGTTCTTCGTGTACCCAGGCAGAATCGAACTCACCGTTTCGTAGGGAGTGAACGCCCACTCCGCCATGTTCGATTTCGCCAGCACAATCGCCCCGGCTTCTTTCACGCGCTTCACCTGAAATGCGTCCCGTGCCGGCAAGTAGCCCGCCAGCGACAGCGAACCATTCGCCGACTGCAACCCCACAGTCTCGAAGTTGTCCTTGACGATGAGAGGCACACAGTGCAGCGGCCCGCTCAGCCCGGAGCGCTGAAATTGCAGGTCCAACGCATCGGCCTGATCCAAGGCTGCAGGGTTCACCACGACCAGCGAATTGATCGCCGGCCCGTTTTTATCGAACGCGGCAATCCGCTTCAGATACCCATCCACCAGCGCACGGCACGTCAACTGCCCGTTGCGCATCGCCTCATGCACCTGCGCGATGGTCGCTTCTTCCAGGAGGAACGGCGCAGTCGCCTGGGCATGGGCGACCGCAAAGAGTAGACCGGCGAGGGAAAACACCCTTCAATTTTAGTGATCCTGATCAACTGCCGCGACTGCAGGCAGACGCTCACGAACTGGCTCGGACAGACTCCATGAAATGCTGCCCATAGGAGACCGGTAGATCCGCCACCGGCGGCATCGAGACAAGGCAACGATGCCACGCTTGAACAAAGATCGCCTTGAAGGCATCGGCATCCGCACTCGCCTCAGCCGTGGAGAACCTGCGGTGGGAATAAAGGCTGATTGTGGAGTCCATTTCCGTACCGGGCACCTTCGCCAGACCATGCCGCATTCGCAGAAAAGAAGCGCATGGCTCCCACAGCAGTACGGCTCTTCCTGGCTCCAGAAACGCCGACTCCAGAAACAGATCGGAGAATGACGCCAGCTTCGCACCCCTGCCCCACGAGTAGATCCTCGACTGCAGTTCCAACGTGGTTTCGGGGAGGACCAGGATCTGGTCCAATGCGCGAATCCCCTCTAACGTTGTTCTTGCCTGCCGGCTACGACGCCCAATCGCGTACTGCGGTTCGGCATAGACAACAAACTCAAATTGATACTGGTTGAGCGCCGGCGTGGAGAGGAAGAATAAGGGGGCATCCGCCAGAACCAGAAAGTCCCATTCTTTCCTCATCGCGATTACGGGCTCCAACTGCTGCCGCCCGTATGCATACTCAAAGTCCAATTCCACGGCCTGATACTCCAGCAGGCGATTCATCTCCTGGAGTGCAAGCGCTA
Organism: uncultured Acidobacteriota bacterium; assembly: GCA_937952345.1. Classification (GTDB taxonomy): domain Bacteria; phylum Acidobacteriota; class Terriglobia; order Bryobacterales; family Bryobacteraceae; genus CADEFT01. The sequence goes on along the minus strand of CALFYN010000260.1, from coordinate 1,445 downwards.
CCGAAACGGAGGGGCTTGCCAAGCTCACTGTGAAATGCCGGTGACGGCGCCTCAAGTGCGTCAAAGCCTGGCGCTGGCAGGAAGGATCCCAATAGTCACAGCCGGAAGGCAGCGCACGTCCTTCCCCAGCCACCCTCGGCCATCGAAGAATTCCCGCTTCCCGCAACTTCTCGATCGTGCTCCGCCGAAGCTCCCTTGCTTGCCATCCGCTGCGGATTCTCGAATTCTGAAAATCCAGCATCGCCTTTCGTCGCATCTGCAACAGGGGATCCGTGGCACTCTGGGCCAACAGAATCGCCCATTTCCCCGTGTAGGCGAGCGTGTTGAAGAGCAGGGCGCCCCACGGACCGTTGAACAGGGAACTCCCCACCGAGAGCATCTGGCCGGTGAAATCGGCAAGCATTTCGCGCCGGTTCCGGTTTGTCAGCGGAAGCATACGCGGCCTCCAGTATCGATAACCCTCAAAATCTGAAATCTCAGCGGATATCGATAGATAAGATACGTCCCTAGTTCCTTCCCGGTTACACCACTTCCCACTTTCCTCCAATACCCAGCGGTGCTACCGTGGTGGCATGCAACCACGGGACTGGATCCATCTCGTCGTTCTCTCCATCGCCGCCGTCGTCCTCTGGCGCTACCGCAACGACATCGCCGACGCCATCCGCCGCGGCCCGTGGGGAGGAGGCGGAGGCCCGGCCGGCACCGGACCCGCTCCCGCCGCCGACCCTTTCACTCACACCGGATACAAGAAATCCAAGCCCACGGCGTAAAATAAAAGAAACCCATGTCCACTACACGGAGACATTTCATCCAAGCCTCCACCGCGATTCCGCTTGCCGTGCCGCAAGCTGTCGCCGCGAACGATCACATCCAAATCGCCACCATCGGCATCGGAGGCATGGGCAGCCAGGACACGCTTTCCTCCACCGCCCAGCCCGGCGTCAAGCTCATCGCCGCCTGCGACATCTATCAGGGCCGCCTCCGCCGCGCCAAAGAAGTCTGGGGCAACGATCTCTTCACCACGCGTGACTACCGCGAAATCCTCAACCGCAAAGACATCGACGCCGTCATCATCGCCACGCCCGATCACTGGCACGCCAAGATCGCCATCGATGCCATGGAAGCCGGCAAAGACGTCTACGTCGAAAAACCGATGGTGCAGAAAATCCCCGACGGCGTAAAGGTCGCCGAAGCGCAGAAGCGCACCGGGCGGATTCTGCAAGTGGGCAGCCAGCGCGTCAGCTCCATCGTCTATCGCAAAGCCAAGGATCTCATTGAAGCCGGCGCCATCGGGCAACTCAATCTCGTCGAAGCATGGTGGGACCGCAACTCCGCTATCGGCGCGTGGCAATATTCCATCCCGCCCGATGCAACCCCCGAAAACATTGATTGGGACCGCTTCCTGGGCTCCGCGCCCAAACATCCCTTCGATCCCAAACGCCTCT
>CALFYN010000259.1 GCA_937952345.1 uncultured Acidobacteriota bacterium | reverse complement strand
TCCTGGCACAAGACAGGTGCCACCTGGCCTTGATGTTTCCCATCGGCTGGTTCTTCTTCTCGCAATAGTCGGCGTAGATCCGCCCGTAGCTCCAGGTGATGTACGCCTCTTCCGTATAGCCGAGACGCGATGCCCAACTGTCGATCCAGTCGGGTGGACCCTCCAACTCGATGTAGTCCCCGATGGGGGTTTCGTCCACGGTCAGATGCCCCACGCCGTCAGTATATTCCGTCCGGTATTTTTCATAGCGGAACCCAGGACGGAAACCCAACCGCTCGAATATGGAACCCATGGCTTCCAGGTCGCCGACACTGGTCTCCACCTCTTCACGGACTTTGTGCTTGCCGTTCTGACCCGGCCCCTTGTAGGTGAGAACGCGCCGGTCACCGTACTGCCTAAGCCGCAGAACGATGCCTTGGCCACGCAGCGAGCCATCCTCCCGGTCGAACAGGACGTTGATCTCGAGTGTGCGCTCACCCAGCGCCCGCCACCCCGTCTTCGCGATTCGTTCCAGCGTGACGGCGAGATCATGCACCGCGAGCTTGATCTCTACTTCGAGGTTCGATTGTGCCATCGGCGTCTCAAGGGTAGCGCATACCCCGCAGTTGATACAATCCTAATGGAAGCTAGTCTTGGCCGGTGCTGGGCTTGGTCTTCAAAACCAGTGTGCGGTACTTCGTGTCGCAGGTGGGTTCGACTCCCACTAGCTTCCGCCATCTCCCATTCATACGACCACAGTTCTGGGACCAAACCTGCTGTGTCCTGGTACCATTCCATCCTCCAACCGGGCCATGGTCCATGGTCATTTCGGCCCTTCCGCGAGGAAGATAAGAACAGCAGCCATGACGGTACGAATCAAGGTCCGCGGCCTTCTGGAAGAGATGCTCGAAGCCGAAACGGGGCGCCATTGGGCGCACGACGTTCTAGTCTTCACGCGCCATTGGATTCACTACGGAACGCTGGCGTTTATCTTCGTCACGACGCTGGCAGCGGCCGCTCGCGGATTGGTGGCAAACCTGCCCTAGGCCGGCGATTCTCTGCACGACACGCTGATTCGCATACAATGTCACTCATATGATGCGACTCAGTTGTCTCTCCCTGAGCTTTCAGAACCAGTTCAAGGCCGGCAAGATGGATATCTTTTCGTTCATCCGCCAGTGCCGCGCTCTCAACTTCGATGGCATCGATCCGCACATGCGCGATCTGGGCGATGCCAACCGTGACATGCTGAAACGCGTACGCCGCCAGGCGATCGACAACGGGCTCAGTATTTCCTCGATCTGCGTCACCACCGAATTCGGCCGCAACAAAGACGCCATTCCCGCCGAAGTCGCCAAGGCCCGGCATGCGATGGAAGTGGGGATTTTTCTAGGAGCTCCCATCTGCCGCGTCTTTGTGGGCTCCGCGCCGTCACCAGACCGGGCGGAGGAAGCCTTCCAGTACAGCGCCGACGCGCTACGCCAGGTGGCGGCAGTAGGAGCCGATCTCGGCATGCTGGTGGCGTTGCAGAACCACAGCGGGCTCACATCCACGGGCGATGATATGCTGCGGTACTACAAAACGGTCAATCACCCCAATTTCAGCCTGTTGCTCGACACCGGACACTTCACTGGCCGCAACGGCCCGAACGGTCCGAAGCGGGAAGGCCACACGTACAACGACTATTACCACAGCATTGAGCAAGTGGCTCCGATCACACAGTTCGTGCGCGCCAAACTGTACCAGTTGGACCAGAGCGGCAAGGAACAGTTCATCGACTACAACCGCGTATTCAATATTCTCCGCGGAGTGCACTACAACGGTTTCGTGAGCCTGGTCTACGAGGGCAAAGAAGATGAGATGGCAGCGATTCCCCGCGGCGCCCGATTTCTGCGCTCGCATGTTTCGGCATGCTGAACGGATCACAATCCCGACGGCAGTTTCTTCAGGCACTCACCGTGCCGGCGCTCACCGCACGAGGCATCCGCTCACGCCTCATCCGTGACGTCAACGGGATTACTCTGCACGTGCTGGAAGCGGGTTACGAAACGAAGGGGCGGCCGGCGGTCTTGCTGCTACATGGCTTTCCCGAACTGGCCTACAGTTGGCGCAAGGTATTGCCTGCTCTCGCGAAGGCCGGCTTTCACGCCATCGCTCCCGATTTGCGCGGCTACGGCCGGTCTTCGGGCACGGAAGTAACGTTTGATGACGATCTGCGCCCCTTTCGCACGGCCAATGAAGTGCGGGACGTCGTCTTGCTGGTCAGTGCATTGGGGTATCGGAAAGCGGCGGTAGTTGGTCACGACTTCGGCTCACCGCTGGCCGCCTGGTGCGCGCTGATGCACCCCGAGATCTTCACGTCCGTTGCCTTGATGAGCGCGCCGTTCGGCGGTCCTCCATCCGCTCCGCCGTCCGCCGCCAGTGAGTCGATCTATCAGGATCTGGCACGGCTGCGGCCCCCACGCAAGCACTACCAGAAGTACTTCGCCACTCGCGAGGCGAACTCCAACATGCACCAGGCTCATCAGGGACTGCATGCGTTCTTGCGTGCCTACTACCACATGAAAAGCGCGGACTGGAAACAGAACAAGCCGTTTCCACTCGCCGCCTGGACCGCCACCGAACTTGCGCGGCTTCCGCACTACTACGTCATGCCGCTGGAAAAGGGGATGGCCGAGACCGTAGCTCCGGAGATGCCGCCTGCAACGGAAATCGCCGGCTGCAAATGGCTACCCGAAGAAGAATTGCGGATCTACAGCCAGGAATACGGGCGTACTGGCTTTCAAGGCGGGCTAAACCGCTACCGTGTCCGCTGGATCCCCGGACTGAACACCGAACTGCTCGACTTCTCCCGGCGCACCATCGACATCCCATCCCTTTTCGTCGCTGGCGCAAGCGATTGGGGAATACACCAGCGTCCTGGCGCGCTCGATGCGATGCGGAACAAAGCCTGCACGAAGTTTCAAGGCGTCCACCTGATTGCAGGCGCCGGACATTGGGTACAACAGGAGCAACCCGAGGCGGTCAGCAACCGCCTGATTTCATTCTTGCGCGCGAATGCGTGAGGATCAGACGGAGGCGATCACTTTGAGCAGGGCAGTGAGGCTGGTGCGGCTGGC
>CALFYN010000258.1 GCA_937952345.1 uncultured Acidobacteriota bacterium | reverse complement strand
GCTTAGAAGGCAGATGCTCTATCCACCTGAGCTACGGGCCCACTGGACACCATTTTAGCAGCCGGGGGCTTGGGGGATAATGAAAACTTGAAGATGCGCACATATCTCACGATTTGCATGATGCTGGCGGTGTCGCTGGCGGCACAGGATTGGCAGACGGCGACGGAGTTGCCGGCCCTCGATCTGAGCGGGCTGACGGCGGCACAGAAGACCGCCGTACTGAAGATCCTGCGGGAGGAATCGTGCCCTTGCTCGTGCAATATGAAGGTGGCGGAGTGCCGGATTAAGGATCCTGCGTGCTCGAATAGCCGGCTGCTGGCGGCAATGGCGGCGGCGGAGATGCGCGCGGGGCGCAGTGTGGAACAGGTGCGAGCATCGCTACGGAATTCGGAGTTGATGAAGGCGCGGCGGGAAGCTCTGCTCGGCGAGCAGGTGGCGCTGAATGTGAAAGGGGCTCCGGCGACGGGGGCGGCGAAGGCTCGCATCACGATCGTCGAGTTTTCGGATTTTCAGTGCCCGTATTGCCGGGTGGCGGCGAAGAACATGTACGAGATTCTGAAGATGTATCCGAACGATGTGCGGCTGGTGTTCAAGCAGTTCCCGCTCGATACACATTCGCAGGCGGCGCTGGCGGCACAGGCATCGCTGGCGGCACATGCGCAGGGGAAATTCTGGGCGCTGCACGATAAGATGTTTGCCAATTCGCGGGCGATCAACAAGGCGAATCTTTTGATTTGGGCGCGGGAGTTGGGGTTGGATATGGCGCGGTTTTCGGCGGAGTTGGATGCGGGGAAATACAAGCGGCAGGTGGAACAGGATCTGGCGGAAGGATACGCGGCGGGGGTATCGGGGACTCCGACGTTCTTCATAAATGGAAAGCAATTCCGGGCGCAGATTGAGCCGGAGTTGCTGAAGCCGGTACTGGATGCGGAGTTGAAGAAGGCGCGGTAGTCAGACAAAGGAGCAGCCTTTGCCGGAATGAATAACCTGTGACTCGAAGAGGCCAGCCGGGGGGCTGGCCGCGGGACAGGGGTCCCGCCCCACGACGGAATCTGCATGAAGTCAGAGGCCGGAGGATTACGGGACTTCGACGATGGTGTCGGGGCCGTGGCCTTTGGGTGTGTCGAAGACTTTGACGACTTTGCGCGTGGCGACGTCGGCAATGGCAATCTTGTCGCTGTCCTGGATGCCGAGGTAGGCACGTTTGCCGTCGCGGGAGAGATAGAGAGACAGCGGGCGGCCGGGGAGCTTGGCGTGAGCCACTTCCTTGCGGGAGGCAATGTCGGCGAAGGCGACTCCGTCTTCCTGCCAGTTGTAGACGAGCATCTTTTCATCGGGCGTGAGGGCGAGGCGCGCCGGGGCTCCGCCGGTGGGGATGTTGCCGATGACCTGCTGTTTGGCGGTGTCGAGAATGGCGATGCGGTTTTCCTGGGAGATGGTGAGGTAGACGAGTTTCTGGTCGCGGGTCATGACGGCGCCTTGCGGGTTCTTGCCGACGGGGACGAGCTTGACGGCTCCGGTGGCGAGCGTGACGATGGCGAGCGTACCGGTGCCGGAGTTGCTGACCCAGGCGGTTTCGTGGCGCGGGCCGTAGATGGCCATGTGCGGGCTTTTGCCCTGCACATCGAATTTGCGGATGACTTTGCGGGCGGCGGGGTCGATGAGCAGCAGGCCGTAGGGGTTTTCGATGGTGGAGATGATGTGGCCGGACTTGGGGTTGAGGTCCATGCCGTGGGGACGGCGGTAGTTGCCGAGATCGATGACACCGGCTTTCTTGCGGGCGGCGACATCGATGATGGAGATGGTGTTCCAGCCTTCGCCCTTGTCGGTCATCCAAAGCATGCCGTTGTCGGAAACATAGAGAAACCTGCGGTCCGGGGAGAACATCAGTTCATGAGGGTGGCTGCCGACCTTGACTGCGCCGGTGCGCTTGCCGTTGGCGTCGTAAAAGGCGACCATGCCGGCCTTCTTTTCGACGACGGCGATATCCTGGGCGGCGAGGGTGCAGGAGGCGAGTGCGAGTAGGAGTTTCCGATGCATCATGGGCAGCATATCGGGAATAGGCGGGCAGAGTAAAGGGATAGAATGGGGGGAGAAAGGCTAAGCGATGCTGATCAAGATTCGGAAGGGCTGGGAAATTCCTGAGCGTGAGTCGACTCCGGAGAGCGTGTTTTTGAACCGCCGCGAGATACTGCAGGCGGCGGGGTTTCTGGGCGCCAGCCGGCTGCTGACGGGTGCGGACAGCTTGTATCCGGCGAAGAAGAATGGCGAGTTTACGCTGGACCGTCCGGTGACGGAGGAGTTCGCCGCCACGGGATATAACAACTTCTACGAGTTCGACGCGCAGGACAAGCAGGCGGTGCGGAACAAGGTGGGGAACTTTGTCATCAGCCCGTGGAAGATCGAAGTGAGCGGATTGGTGGCGAAGCCGCAGACCTTGGACGTGGACAGCATTCTGAAGACGTATCCGCTGGAGGAGCGGCTGTACCGGTTCCGCTGCGTAGAGGCATGGTCGATGGCGGTGCCGTGGACGGGTTTTCCGCTGGCGAACCTGGTGAAGGCGCTTCAGCCGAAGGCGGAGGCGAAGTATATACGCTTCCAGACGGCGAACCGGCCGAAGGAGATGCCGGGGATCCGGATTATGCCGTTTTATCCGTGGCCGTATACGGAAGGGCTGCGGATGGATGAGGCGATGAATCCGCTGACGCTGGTGGTGACGGGGATGTATGGGAAGCCGCTGCCGAAGCAGAACGGGGCTCCGATCCGGCTGGTGGTGCCGTGGAAGTACGGGTATAAGAGCATCAAGTCGATTGTGAAGATCGAGTTTGTGTCGAAGGAACCGGAGACCCTGTGGCATCAGTTGCAGCCGTCTGAGTATGGGTTCTATTCGAACGTGAATCCGCAGAAGTCGCATCCACGGTGGTCGCAGGCGTTTGAAAAGGTGATTCCGACGATGGAGCGGAAACCAACGCTGATGTACAACGGGTATGAGAAGTACGTGGCGGGGATGTATACGGGCAAGGAGTTCTGAGGCAGGAGGCACGCGTTTGCTGATCTGGGTGGCGGTGCTGGGGCTTGCGGCTCAGGCGGCGGAGATACTTGTGCCGGGGCAGAGGGTGGCCGGCGAACTGAAGCCCGGCGCGGTGCACGATTTCTCAACGCCGGCCGATTCGGGGTACGTGGAACTGGAAGTGGACGCGGTTGGGAGCCGGTTGGAGGTGGAAGCGGGTCCGCTGCGCGTTGATCTCTCGGATGGCCCTGTCCGGAGCAAGGGACTGTGCTGGATCAAGGAAACGCCGGGTTCGGACGCCATCTCGATTCGGAGCCTGGAAAAAGAGGCGTCGCGCGCTTACGCGGTGCGCCTGACGGTACGCTCGCCCGGATCGGGTGACGCGGCACGGGCGAGAGGATGTTCCTTTTCCGCGGAAGCTACGCGGGAGCGGAATCTCGCGAAGAAGGCGCAGGCGCTCGATATGGCGAAGGGGGCGTTTGCGGAAGCCGGCGACTGGAGGCGACTCGCGGAAGTAGCCACTCCCCTCGGCCAGACGCTGTGGGAACTGGGCAAAACGGCGGCGTCGATTGCAGCGCACGAGCAGGCGGTGGCGGCGTGGGAGCGGGCAGGCGAGGGTGGGCGGAAAGCCGGAGCGATGGCGATCCTGAGCATCGGCTACGGGCTGTTGCCCGACAAACGTTCGAAGGCGATACCTACTTCGCAGGCGGCGGCGGCCCTGGCCAAGGAGCATGGGGACGGGATATCCGAGGCGATGGCGCTGATCAACCTGTTGGACTGGCAGACAAGGCAAGGGGGCGGAGGGAATGGCCGCGAGTTGGCGATGCGGGCCATTGCACTCAGCCGGAAGGCGGGGGATCGCGCGGGGGAAGCGATTGCCTGGAACAGCCTTGCGCGCTGGCAAATGAATATGTCGGTAGAGGAGGCTGGGGACTCCGACGAGCAGGCGCTACGGTTGCGGCGGGAATTGCAGGATGAAGCGGGAGAGGCGCAATCGCTGAGCAACCTGGCTACCATTTACGCCGCACAGGGCGATGAAACGCGGTCGCTCGAGACGATGGAGCGCGCGCTGGCAATTCGCAAGCGAGTGGCGCCGCCCGCAAGCATCGCCAACACGCAGCATAACCTTGGGGTTCATTATGTAAGAGCGGGCGAATTTGACCGCGCAGTTGCGCTGTTTGAAGAAGCGATTGGGGTGTGGCGCAGGCTGGGGCATAAGCTGGGTCTGGCGGCGACGCTTGCCGAGTTAGCGGGGCTGGAGGCGAACGAAGGTAGCAATGATCGGGCGGAACGTCTGTATCGGGAAGCATTGGCGGTGAATCGCGAAATGGGTAACCGCAGGGCCGAGTCGAACGTGCTACGGGGTCTCGGCTCGGTTCTGCAGCAAAGGCGTTTGTACGCCGAGGCGGCCGAGATGAGGCAGCAGGCTGCACGTATTGCCCGGGCCGGGGGCTTTCAGATGGAGGAGGCTCGGGCATTGGCCGGGCTGGGGCTGGGGTATGCAAGTATGGGACGGTTGCGGGACGCGATTGCGGAACTGAAGCGGGCCAAGGAGGTAGTTCGGAGCGTGAGTCTTCCGGACCTGTTACAGGCGCAGATCGCGCTTGCCAACGTCTTGCGCGATGCGGGGGAGATCGACGCTTCGCTGGCGGAGTTCGCGGAAGCGGAAGCGCTGGCGTCGGGGACTCGCAGTAGCCGCGACCAATTGTCGATCCGTGCGGGCATGACGTTATCGCTGCTGGCGGCTGGAGACGTTCCGGGCGCCCGGGCAGAGTCGGACAAAGCGCTGACTCTGGTGGAAGAGCTGCGAACCAATCTCGCCACGGGCACGGCGCGGGCGGAGCAGATGGACCGGCGGCACCGGGTGTTTCACGCGGCCGCTTCGGCGCGGATGCGGGGCGGAGAGATCGCCGCGGCTTTTGAGGCGAGTGAGCAGGCCCATGGGCGGTCACTGGTGGATTTGCTGGCGGGTGCGAGCGATCCGCACAAGCTCAGTGACAGCACTGAGGAGCGCCAGTTGCGGGCGAGGCTATCGGCCAAGTCCGCATTATTGAACCGCCTGCTGAGCAGTGGAGCGAAAGCGGCACAGACCGATGCCATCCGGGCCGAGATCACGCGCCTGGAAGATCAATACCACGCGTTGCAGAGCCGCCTGGCGCGCGCACATCCCGAATGGGCACGCGCGGCGCGAGTGGCAACGATCGGGGAAGTTCAACAACGGCTGGGAGATCGCGAGGCGGTTCTCGAGTTTCTGCTCGGTGCCGATCGCAGCTATGGCTGGTTGGTGTCGCGCCATGGAATCTCCGGAGTGGAGTTGCCGCGCCGTGGGGAAATTGAGGCCGCGGTGGCGGATATCCGGAAGCAGATGACGGGGGACCAAGCGGCGGTGTCCAGTTCGCCTCGGGGATTCACAGCGCTGGGCGGGCTGTTGTTTCGAGGGTCTGCGGCACCAGCGAACCTGGCGAAATTTCGAAAAATTTACGTAGTCCCGGATGGCGACCTGCACTTCGCCCCCTTCGCGGCGGTGCTCGATGCTCCGGCGGTGGAACTGGCGATTCTGCCTTCGGCGACGGTGCTTACGCACCTTCCTCCCGCCGCGCCGGTCCAGCCCAAAGTCAGGATATTTGCCGATCCGGTTTATGAAACGATCGACGGGCGGCTGCGCGGCGCGGCAGCACCGATCACGACGCGTGCCGGCGAGGCGTACCGTTTTCCGCGCTTGCGATTTTCGGGACAGGAAGCGGAGAGTATCCGAAGACTTTCTGGCGCCGTTCCGGATACGGGGTTTGCGGCCTCGCGGATCCGGTTCGAGGGAACGCCACTGGACCGCTACGGGGTGATCCACTTTGCCACTCACGCCGTGGTCTACCCGAAGCAGCCGGAACTGTCGGCCATCGTCCTGTCGTTACAGGACGAGCGAGGACACGATGTCGATGGCTTTGTCCGGATGTACGACGTAGCCCGGCTCCGCTTGCGATCGCCGCTGGTGGTGCTAAGCGCGTGTGACACGGCGGTGGGCCGGAGGCTGGAGGGGGAGGGCCCGCTGGGGATCTCGCGGGCTTTCCTGGCGGCCGGCGCGTCGGGCGTGGTGGCGACGCTGTGGGCGGTGGACGACGCCGCGACGGCCGAACTGATGGCGGCGTTCTATCACGGATTGTTGAAGCGGAAGCTAACGCCGGGCGCGGCGTTGCGGCAAGCGCAAGAGGCGGTGCGGGTTCAAGCCCGCTGGGCAAACCCCTACTACTGGGCGGGATTCGTTTACACGGGCCGCTGACCGCGGCGGCGCAGGATTAGGGCGAATGCAGCGGCCGCCGAAACAAGCACCGCGGTGGAGGGTTCGGGAACGTCCGGACCGCCGCCTCCGGGAGTGGAGGGAGCGATTGTGACCTGGGTTGGGGAGAAGTGCCCGTTGAACAACATGGCAGCGCCACCTGGTGCGAACGCCTGGAAGTTGGCGACGAAGGCAGCAGGGAGAGGCACGGTCAACGACTCGCCGAGTCCTGCGAAGGGGATGCTGTTGTTGGGACGGAACTCATACAGAACCAGAACGTCAAAGACGCCGGGGGCCTGCTCCTGGTTGGCTTCGGTGTAGATCACGCTGCGGCCGGGGGTAGCGTCGCGCTGGTAGCCGCCGAAGTAGCTGCTGCCGTAGGAGTAAGTGACCCCGTTGATGGTCAGCGTGGCGCTGATCAAGGGACTGGCGAAAGCTCCGGTGAAGGTTCCTCCGCGGACATCGAAGTAGTCCGCCGCGCTGGTTACCGATCCGACGGTTGGATCGATGGTGAATTGGGCCGTGAAGGCCTGCCCCTGCAGGTTACCGAGTGGATTCGCGTTGGGACCTACTCCGAAGTAGTCCGCCGGATCGTTTCCATCGAACACCGTGCCGGTCCAAGTAACGACGACCGCCGCTTGGGCGGAAAGCGCGCCGAGGGCCAGTGCGGCCACACCGAACGCAAGAAATCTCTTTGCCATATGCTGAATCTCCTCCTTTAGAGCAGCCCAGGTTGGGCCGGTCATGCTCCAGTGGTGGGAAATTCGCGCCAAACGTCACGCAGAAAAGTAGAGTACTGGAACTCAATCCCGTTCTATCCGGAAGGAGTAGGCCGCTAGCAGTACCCCATCAGGTCCGAACACGAGCAAATCGCAGTTCCCAACGGGGACGCGCGCCGCGGGTAGATCCAGGGAGATGATTCCGCTGGAGGGGACCACTGCCTGCCGGATCGGCGCGGCGCTGGACTCGAGTGCGAGTTCGTATCGGGCCAGGCCACCGGTAGCGGGTGCGGTAATGCGGATGGTAGCCGCCCGCGGGGAGAGCCTGAACAGCGGCACGGATGCGCCGCGGGTGGACGGCTTGTTCAGCGCCAGGATCTGCAGATTGGGCTCTGGTGGAACCTGCGCCACTGGTTGCTCTCTAGCCGGTTCGGCGGGACGCCGCATTAGATGCGCGGTAGCGATGGCGACACAAAGCAACGCGGCTACAGCCAGCCAAACACGGACGCTTCGCTTTGGTGGGGCAGCGATGGGTTGGGCGCGCCGCGCCAGCAGCATGGCAAGGGAGCGCTCTTGCGGGGCAAAGCGGCGCTGAACGGCTTCGGCATCGGCTGAGGAAAGCCGGCCGCGGGCCCAATCGTCGAGCAGGTCTGTTTGGGCCTCCTGCATGCGGCTGTCGAAGTCATCGTCTTCGAAGACCCGGGACTCGATCTCAAGCCGCTCGGCCTCGGGGAGGCGTCCCAACAGATAGGCTCTCAGGCGAGTAGTATCCATCACTTCACCTTGCGATTGGCGCGCGCACGGGCGCGCCGCGCCATGCATTCCTGAAGGCTCTTGCGTAGCCTCAAGCAGCGGTTGCGGAGGGCGTTTGCGGAGAGGCCCATACGGTCCGCCATCTCCTGCCTGACGCGAATCCGGTCGCCTGCGTCGGCAGAATAGTATTCCAGCAGCATGGCCCGGCTTTCGGGGGGAATCGCCGCCAGGCATTCATCGAGGTTCGCGAACTCCACAGGATCGGCCTCTTTGGTCTGGGCCTCCACGTCGTCACCGATGCGCATGGTCATGAGCCGCGGCCTGGATTCGAGGAGCACTCGCCGTGCCACGCCTAGTACATACGATACCGGACTGGAGATCTGTTCGCCCTCGTCAGCCCTTCTGGCGACGCGGTCGAGCACCTCGTCCGCCAGTTCCTCGACGTTCGAGCAAAGGTTCCAGGCGAAGTAGCGGATGAGCTTGCCCTGCAGATGCACGAAGAGTTCTCCGGCCCGCTCGGGGTCGTCGGAAAGCACGGCGAGGAGGGCTTTGAGTCCGTTCTCGGTCACGGCGATACCAGTGTGTGTCTAACCAGGAGTGCTGGAAAAAGCGCAAACGTCACGGCGTTTTTGAGGTTGTCAGCGGATGGGGCCGGGGCTGATCTTGCCGAGAACCACGTGGCTCTTGGCGCCTGTGGCGGAAGGCATGTTGGAGGGGCGGCCGTGGAAGGTTTCGTAAGCGAGGATAGCGAAGGCGAGCGCTTCTTTGCCGTCGGGGTCGATGCCGAGATCGGAGATGGGGCGGACCCTCATTTCGCCGAGGTCGCGGGCGAGGGATTCCATTAAGACGGGGTTGTGGACGCCACCACCGGAGACATAGACCTCTTCGATTCTTGTGCGAGCGAGGATGTGGCGGCGGATGCCGTCGGCGATGGTGACGACGGTGAAGGATGCGGCGGTGGCGAGCAGGTCTTCCGAGGACAGGCGCGTGTTGACGAGGTATTCAACAAGCTCGCTGCCGTATTCTTCGCGGCCGGCGCTCTTGGGTGGGGGTTTACGGAAGAAAGGATCGCGGAG
>CALFYN010000257.1 GCA_937952345.1 uncultured Acidobacteriota bacterium | reverse complement strand
CGAATTCTACAGCTTTGCCTACACCGTGACGCATATCCTCTATACCTACAACGATTACCATCAACGCGCCCTGCCCCGCGCCGATTTCCAGCCCGAATTCGATTTCTTAACGGCCCATTTCCGCCGTAATATCAAAGCCAGGGATCCGGAAACACTGGGCGAATTCATCGACTCGCTGTTGGTGCTGGGCATGCCGGAATCCGATCCGCTCATCCGCGAAGGCATGGATTTCATCCTCTCCCAACAAAACCCCGACGGCAGTTGGGGCGACCGGAAAGATACCGACATCTACAACCGCTACCACACCACGTGGACCGGCATCGGGGCATTGATGGAGTATAAGTGGGGGTAATCGGACCCGGGCCGAATCGGCGATAATGAAAGGGCATGCCCGTCACATGGATTGCGGAAGACCTTGGCCCCGCCACGGCCCCGCCGCACAAGAAATGGACGCGTGAGGAGTGCGAACTCCTGGAGAAAGCGGGTCTCGCCGAAGCACATCGCTACGAACTCATCGAAGGGGAGTTAGTGCTGAAGGTGGGAAAGAAAAACCCGCATATGCGAGCCGTGTTGCTGCTCACGAACTGGCTGCGTTCCGTGTTCGGAAATCTTCACGTGCTCCAGGAGCCGTCCATCGACGTGTCTCCCCAAGATCATCACACCAGCGAACCGGAGCCGGACGCCGCCGTGCTGACGAAGCCGTTTCTAGAGTATCCCGGCCAAGCTCCCGCTGCAGACATCATTCTGGTAGCAGAAGTGTCGGTGACTACGCTCGCCTTCGACCTCACTACCAAAGCCGGCCTCTACGCACGAGCCGGCATCCCCGAATACTGGGTGCTCGACGTCCCGCGCCGCCGCGTCATCGTCCACCGTGATCCGGCCGGCGGCAAATATCGGTCCATCGAGTCCTACCAGGAACAGGAACCCGTTACCCCTCTTCACTCCCCGCAGTCCAGTATCGTGGTTGCGCAGTTGTTCTGATCCACCCGATTCCCCGCGCCTTTGCGTATCATGGGGACATGTCCACCCAGACCTTGGTGAGCGTTGCCGAGTACCTCTCCACCAGCTTTCGCCCGGACCGTGAGTATCTGGATGGTCTGATTTTGGAGCGCGCAATGGGAGAACGCGATCACAGCAGGCTGCAATCTTTGCTCTGCTCATTTCTGATCCGGCACGAAAGCCAGTGGGGGATCGACGCCGTTGTGGAGCAACGCGTACAGGTGAAACCAGGACGATTCCGCATTCCCGACATCTGCGTCCTTGCCCACGGCGCGCAGCCCGCGCCCATCTACACAACTCCTCCATTCCTCTGTGTGGAAATCCTCTCCAAGGATGACACCATGTCGAGCATGCTGGAACGCATCCACGACTATCTGGAATTCGGCGTCAACTTCGTCTGGGTCATCGACCCGCGCACGCGCCGCGCCTGGACATACACTCGCGACGAAATCCGCGAAGTTACCGACGCTACCCTGCGCACACAGAACCCCGATATCGTGGTCCCGTTCACCGAAATCTTCCGGGATTAGCGCCTTCTCCCGTTACGCCGTCTCCAGCGCCACCACCGTATCCAGCGCATCCCGCGATCCCGGCAGCGTCAACAACCACCCCCCATCCACCGGCTTCATGGGCACCGCCGCCCCGCCCACCAGCAACTTCGCGCTGCGCACCGTCTTCCCAAACGAAGGAATCACCAGCAGCGGATCCGGCCAATCCAGCACATGCGCGTACACCGTCTTCCCCTTCTGTGTCGTCGCGCCCCAAGGCCGCGGCGTAATCGGCCCGCCCCGAGTCCCATACACCGATTCCCCGTTCTTCGCCAGCCAGCCCCCAATCTCCTTCAGCCGCGTAACAAACTCCTCCTGAATCGTCCCATCCGGCTTCGGCCCCACGTTCAGCAGAAAATTCGCATTCATCCCCGCCGCTTTCACCAGATACTGCACCAATTGCTTCGTCGATTTAAACTTTTTATCCGTGGAATTATATCCCCAGGCCACGTTGATCGTCTCGCAGGTCTCCAGCGGCAGCGCCCCGATCTTCGACTCCTCATTGAACCCCGCCGTATTCATCCCCGGCAGATCCTTCTCAAACATCTGGAAATCCTCGCCCTCGAACGGCGCCAGGTGATGATTGTTCCCCACCAGCGCATGCGGCTGCAGCCGGTGAATCATGTCGTAGGTCTTCCGCAGCCGCCATTCCGCACCCTTGCGATCCCAAATCCCGTCAAACCAGATGCCACCCAACTCACCATACCCCGTCAGCAATTCCTCCAATTGCCCGTCCATAAAATCCAGATACCGGTTAAAATCCCCCGATTCCGGACGCCCCGAATGCAACCCCGTGCGCCCCCGCGGGAAATAGTCCGTATGGTGCCAGTCCAGATGCGAATGGTAAAAGAACAGCTTCAATCCCTGCCGCCGGCACTCCTCCGCCAGCGGCTTCAGCACGTCCTTCCTATAAGGCGTCGCATCCACAATGTTCCACTTGTTCTTCTTCGTCCCCCACATCGCGAAACCGTCGTGATGCTTGCTGGTGATGGTGATGTACTTCTGCCCCGCGGCCTTGGCCAGCGCAACCCACGCGGCCGCATCGTATTTCACCGGATTGAACTGCGGCGGCAATTTCTCATACGCCGCGCTCGTCATCTTGTCGTTATTCATCACCCATTCGCCCTTGCCCAGCACGGAGTAAACACCCCAGTGCACGAAAAGCCCGAATCGGGCGTCCTGAAACCACTGCCGGGCTTTCAGATTCGAGGCATGCGGCTGATACGGGGCGGCGCGAAGCGCCTGCGAGGCCGCTGCGGAAGCGGCAATTTGCAATGCAGTGCGGCGGGTCATGGTATTTTCTCGCTTCCCAGCATACGAAAAGTGCGCCCCGCCGTGTTTGCTATATTGGTCCATCTTGGCCGAGTCCTCATCCACGGCCACCACAGGGAGAAACGAATGAAGTATGGTTTGAACATCCGCCCCGATGGCGACCTCGATTTTCTGTCGCTCGGCGCGCTGATCCACCGTCTGGATCCCGGCACCATTCCGTTCCGCAAAGCCCAGGAATGCGCCATCCACGTGAGCGGCGGCGAATTCAACGTTGCGGCGAACCTCGCCGATTGCTTCCGCCTCAAGACGGGCATCGCCTCCGCCATGGTCGATTACCCCATCGGCGACCTCATCGCTGAACGCGTGCGCGCCATGGGCGTGAAACCTTTCTATAAGCGCTTCAAGCATGACGGCGTACAAGGCCCCAACATGGCCACCGTCTACAGCGATCGCGGACTCGGCGTGCGCGCCCCCGTCGTCTTCTACAACCGCTCCAACGAAGCCGCGGGCCGCCTCAAAGCAGGTGATTTCGATTGGAAAGCCATCTTCGCCGGCGGCGTCCGCTGGTTCCACAGCGGAGGCATCTTCGCCGCGCTCTCGCCCACCACTTCCGAAGTCATCATCGAAGGCATGCGCGCCGCCAAGGAAGCCGGAGCCATCGTCTCCTTCGATCTCAATTACCGCCAGAAGCTCTGGGATTTCTCCGGTGGCGCAGCCCGCGCCGTCGAAGTCATCGATGAAATCGTGCATCACGTCGATGTCCTCGTCGGCAATGAAGAAGACTTGCAGAAAGGACTCGGCATTCCCGGCCCCGAAGTCGCCGCCAAGTCGAAGCTCGATCCCAGCGCCTTCTTCGGCATGATCGACAACGTCGTCAAGAAACACCCGCAGATCAAGATCGTCGCCACCACGCTGCGCGAAGTGCACTCCACCAATCGCCACTCCTGGAGCGCCGTCACCTGGATCGACGGACAGACCTACGTTGCGCCCCAATGCGAACTCGATGTCTATGACCGCGTCGGCGGAGGCGACGGCTTCGCGGCCGGCTTCTTCTACGGTTTGCTCAGCGGCGAAGAGCCCACGGAAGCCCTCAAACTCGGCTGGGCCCACGGCGCACTGCTCACCACGTTCCCTGGCGACACCACCATGGCGTCCGTCGAAGACGTGCGAGCCTTCGCCAAAGGCGGCTCGGCGCGTATTCAGCGCTAATGCTTCCGCTTCTGCTGCTCGCCTCCTCGCTCAGCGCCGCCGATGTGATTTACCGCAACGGCACGGTGCTCACCATGGATGCGGCGGGGCGAGTAGCGGAAGCCGTGGCCATCGAAAACGGCCGCATCCTGCGCGCAGGCACCAACACCGAAGTCGGCGTCGATGCCGCGCAAGTCGTCGATCTCAAAGGCCGCACGTTGCTCCCCGGCTTCTACGCCGCGCACGATCATTTCCCCTCATCAGGCCTCACCGCGCTCTATCAGGTCGATCTCAACTCGCCGCCCATGGGCCGA
>CALFYN010000256.1 GCA_937952345.1 uncultured Acidobacteriota bacterium | reverse complement strand
TCGATGCGGCCGACAACCTGCTCACCGCATCGTAGGAGTAATTCACTTCCTCCCCGCTGATCCAGTTCTTCATCTGCGTGATCTGCCCGTTGTTCGCGGAAGCCGAATAGCGGTACTCCAGATCCATCTGCCCGGCCACCGTGATCCGCGTCAACTGGTACAGCGCGTTATACTGCCGCGTCTCCGCTGTCAAGACGCCGTAATCTCGCCCAAACAAAAACATACCGTCAACCCCTTGGTTAAGCCCTTCGCCTTGTTCCCTGTTTCGGAAGGCCAAGGCGGGCTGCGGTCAAGGTCGAGCGAAGCTCGCCCGAAGGGTCACCTTGACGGCGGCACGGCTTGGCCTTATGCACGATCGACAAGGCGAAGGGCGTCTTCACGCCAAACGATGCCGCTACTTCTGCGGGCGTCCTTCCGCCCAGGCTGCTGTGGGGACGCTCCTGCAGATATTCCCACCGCCAGGCGTCCAGCTTCTGTTGTGCATCCACTTCATCCAAGAAGTAGTGCCCGTTCAGACACTCGTCTCGCAGTCTTCCATTGAAGCTCTCCACCTGCCCATTCTGGCTGGGTTTGCCCGGCTCGATGTAGCTTAATCGCACACCCTGCTGCTGGCACCATATTGCCAACCGCTGGGCAATGAACTCTGGTCCATTATCCACTCGAATCTCCGCAGGCTTTCGTCCTTGCTTCCGCAATGCTTCCAGCATCTCCACCACTCGCCCTGCGCGCATCGAGTAACCCGCCCGCAGCACCAGCGATTCGCGTGTGCAACTGTCGATCACCGCCAGAATGCGCAGCGGTCTCCGTACCCCTACACACCAGTCGGATACGAAATCCATCGCCCACCGCTCATCCGGCCGGCTCGTTGATTGCTGTACAGGCGCACTCCGCGCTACCCATTTCCGCCGACGCCGTGTTCGTACCTGCAACTTTTCCCGCTGCATGATTCGTTGCACGTTTCGCCGGCTGACAGGGCGTTTCTGCTCTCGGCTCAGTACCCGTGCGATCTGCCGATGGCCGTACCGCGGATGCCGCAGGGCTGCTTCTTTAACCATCTTCCGTGTTGCTTCCCCTCGCCCTTTGGGCCGGTAGCGAAGCGTACTCCGCGGGATACTCATCAGCTGGGCAGCGCGGCGTTGGCTCACTTCTTTCCACTGGGCCTGGATGAATTCCGCCGCTTCCCGCTTGGCTGCCAGCCCTACCATTTTTTTGCGTTCAGCTCTTTGAGAATCTGATTGTCCAGCATGGCGTCAGCCAGCGCCCGCTTCAGCCGGGCATTCTCCTGCTCCAACTGCCGCATCTTCTGTACGTCGTCTCCACTCATGCCGCCGAACTTCTTGCGCCAGCCGTAATAGGTCTGTTTGTGGATCTCGTGCTTTCGGCACAACTCTTCCACCGTTTGCTGCCCACGCTGACCTTCTTCCAAGATTTCTACAATCTGCTTTTCCGTGAACCGGCTCTGCTTCATCCTCTCTCCTTTCCTTTCTTTGAGGATGGTATGTTTTTCCCTGGACCGATTCTACGGCGTCACGTCACCGCTATCCCATTGTGGTTGATCGACGTCATCTGGTCAGCCGCATTGTAGCTCACGTTCGTCACCACCGGCGCCCCGGACTTATACACCAGCCGTCCCAACTCGTCGTAAGAGTACCCGTACGAATACGGATAATACCCCGCCGTGCCCAG
>CALFYN010000255.1 GCA_937952345.1 uncultured Acidobacteriota bacterium | reverse complement strand
GCATCGCGTCCAGTGTATACTTTCAGGGTTATGACTCGCCGCCTGATGACGCTTTGTGTGCTCTACGGAACTTCGCTTGCGGCCGCCGACCGCGCCGCCATCGAGCAGCTCGACCGCGGTTGGGTGAAAGCCGTGCTCGCCAAGGACTTCGCCGCGCTCGACCGCATCTATGCCGACGACGTCGTGTATGCGCACGCCTCGGGCGTCGTGGATACGAAGTCTACCTATATGGAGAAGCTCAAGTCCGGCAAGCAGATTTACAAGACGATGGAGCAGAAAAACATCAGTGTGCGGCTGCACGGCGACTCCGCCATCACGCACAGTTGGATGCGCGTGACCGGCGTGAACGCGCAGGGTCCGTTCGACGACAAGGTGATGATGATCCACTTCTGGGTGCTGAAGAACGGGCAGTGGCGACTGGCGGCGCACCAGACCACGCGTGTGGACCAGATGCCCTGATCCGGAGCACCCCCAGCCTGTCCCCGCCCAGGGCTTGGGATAATAAGGAAATGCATCGGTTTCTGCTCCACAACGGCGAGATTCGCGACACCGCCGAGAACCTCGTCAGCCCCGGCCAGGTCGGGCTGCTCAACGGTTGGGGCGTATTTTCCACCTTGCGCGTGAAGGACGGAGTACTGTTTGCCTGGGAGCGGCACTTCGCGCGCATGCGCAAGGACGCCGCGCTGATGCATATTCCCTTCCCCGCCGATGCGGATTCCTTCGAACACCAGTTGCTGCGGCTGGTGGAAGCAAACCACGCCCCCGATTGCACATTGCGCGTGGCGGTCGTGCGCAACCGCGGCGGCATGTTCGAAGGCCCGGCCATCGATCGCGAATACGACATCATCGCCTTCACCAAGGATCTCACCCACTGGAAGCCGGGTGTCCGACTCATGACCAAAGCCCAGGCCCGCCACGGCGATTCGCCTTTCTCCGGCGCCAAGATCCTCTCCTGGTCCATGAATCTCACCATGCTCGAAGAGGCGCAGCGCAACGGCTTCGATGAAATGCTGCTGCTCGATCACGAGGGCCGCGTCTCGGAATGCACGTCCGCCAATATCTTTATTGTGGAAGGGAATCAGGTGCTCACGCCCGCCCTATCCTCCGGCTGTCTCCCCGGAATCACCCGGGCCATCCTATTGGAAGATATCCGCGTTCCAGGCGTGATCATCGAGGAGGCGGAAATCACACCCCAGCGGCTGCTGGCCGCCGGCGACGTCTTTATTACATCCAGTACTCGCGACCTGCTGGGGGTGTCGATGGTCGATCAAAATAGCATCGATTCTCAGCCCGAAGTCCGCGAAAGCCTCCTCACCGCATTCCATGCCTACCTGGAAAGCTACGTCGCCCATCGCCGTTCCGCACCCGCACACTGATCTCTTCCCGGCGCTCGTTTCCGCCGATTGGATAGACTGTAAGGAGGAGTCCACCTCACGTGACCAACGGCGACCGACAGGTCCAGTGCCCCAGTTGCGGTTCGTTCCACATCCGCCACGCGCGCTTCCGGTCCATCATCGAGCGCATCGCGTCCTTGTTCGGCTCTCATCCGTTGCGCTGCAAAGACTGCCAGCACCGCTTCACCAGCCGCGTCTGGCGTCTCGCCGACCTTCGTTACTCGCGCTGCCCGCGCTGCTACCGTACGGTTCTCACCACCTGGAGTGAATCTCACTACAGTCCGAGTTTCCATACCGTCATGCTGCTCCGCCTCGGCGCCAAACGGCTCCGTTGCGAATTCTGCCGCTGCAATTTCGCTGGGTTCCGCCCCGTCAAACAGGTGTACTCGTCGAACTTCGGCCGCCACTACAGCGCACCCTCACAGAGTGAGCCGCCGCTCACGACGGACGAGAAATAGCAATAC
>CALFYN010000254.1 GCA_937952345.1 uncultured Acidobacteriota bacterium | reverse complement strand
CTGGTCGAGGCGGCCGCCGCGGTGGAGCCATCCGGTGAAGCCGCGCTGATTGGGGGCGGCGGATTCACGGGTTTCGACGCTGCCGCCGACGCCCTGGACAATGTTGGAGGGGAGTTCTGGGGGGCGCATGGTGTGGTTTAGGATGCAGGGAGGCGCCGGCCAGGGGGCCGGCGGCGGGACAGGGGTCCCGCCCCACAATAGGTAGTGAACGGCAGTGGCGGCATATCAGACTTCGAACAGAGTGAGCGTCTTTTCGAGAGAAGTCATGGCGTCGCCGAGGGGTGTGTATTCGTGGGCGACGAAGCCCTGGTAGCCGAGGTCGGCGATGGCTTTGGCGATCCCTTTGTAATGCATTTCCTGGGTGTCGTCCATTTCGTGGCGGCCGGGATTGCCGGCGGTGTGGAAATGGGCGAGGAAGGCGTAGTTGTCGCGGATGGTGCGGATGATATCGCCTTCCATGATTTGCATGTGATAGATGTCGTAGAGGAGCTTCATGCGGGGGGATTCGACGCGTTTGCAGAGTTCGACACCCCAGGCGGTGCGGTCGCATTGGTAGTCGGGGTGGTTGACCTTGCTGTTGAGGAGCTCCATGCAGAGGGTGACGTTCTGGTCTTCGGCCTGCTTGATGATTTTGCGGATGAAGGTGACGCAGTTGTCCATGCCTTCGGCGTCGGAGAGCTTGCGGCGGTTGCCGGAGAGGAGGATGACGTTGGGGGCTCCGGCTTTGGAGGCGGCGGCGATGTTGGCGCGGATTTGGGGTTCGATGGCGGCGTGATTTTCTTTATGATTGATGTTGTCGGTGAGTTTGCCGCCGCCTCGGACCATGGAGGGGACGAGGCCGTATTTCTTGAGGATGGGGAAGTCTTCGGGGCCGACGAGGTCGAAGCCGGTAACGCCCATTTCGGCGGCTTTGCGGGCCATTTCGTCCAAGGTGAGTTTGTTGCCGCGGCCGAAGACGCCGCGGGTGACGGCCTGTTTGAGGCGTCCTTTGCGGGGGGCGGCGGGGGAGGAAGGAGTCGCGGCAAGGGCGAGGGAGGAGAGCAACAGATGGCGGCGTTGCATGGACAATATGGTAACAGGGAGGAGAGGCTGTGGGCTTTGCGTTGTGGATGAAAGACGGGGTGAGTTGGGCGATGGGGACGCACGAGTACCGGCCGATGGGGGTGGCGGTGATCAGCTCGACGGATTATTTTCGGGCGCGGGATTTCGATGGGAGGAGGAAGCTGCCGTCACGGGAGCGGGGGGCATTTGTGGGCTTTTTCGCATCGTTAGGGGACATGAATGAGGGGATGCGGGGAGGAAGACGTCGGAAAGGGAAGAGAAAGGCGATGGACCTGCTATAGCTTAACGATAATGCGCCGATGAGGATTTTGATGGCAATCCCAACAGAAGCGACGGCGAACGTCCACAAGAACTCGATTGTGGGGGAGTTTGCGAAGAGCTCGCAGGTGGACACGAGCAAGGATATCGAATTCAGTCTGCTGAACGATCTGGTAGGGACATTTGGTGCGAATCCGGTGATGGCGCGGCGGGCGATGCGGGAGTTGCTGTCGCGTGCGCCGGGGAAGTTTTTCTCGTCGGCATTAAATATCCTGAAGTCCGGGCAAACGGGAGCGGGTGCGGATTATCTGAACAGCCTGATGTTGGAGAATGACTTGCTGCTGGCGGCGCTGGCGGATCCACAGGCATTCCAATTGACGGCGGCGGTGACGTTGGCGAAGAATCTGTACAGGATGGACGGGCATCTGGACGCGAAGCTGCTGAAGCAGGTTTTGCAGGATGATGCGCTCGATCCGGACACTTACGACATTGACGCGCTGGAGCGGGTGCTGGAGATTGTGGACGCAGTGAGCGATTGCAAGCGGCTGGTGCCGATTCTGATGAAGCTGCAGCGGCATCCGGATGCGCGGATTCGATCGAAGGTGGCGTTGTTGCTGGTGCGGGCGCACCGGAATGCGGACTGGCTGGCGCAGCAACTGGCGAATGAGGATCCGCGGGTGCGGGCGAACGCGATTGAAGGGATGCTGGATACGCGGCCGGGGGAGAAGGAGGTGGCGCTGTTGTGGGAGGCGTCGAAGGACAAGCATCACCGCGTATCGAGTACGGCGCTGCTGGTATTGATCAAGAACGGGCAGGAGAAGGCTAGCGGGCAGTTGGCGCAGATGGCGGGGAGCATGTCGGAGCTGACGCGGGCGGCGGCGGCGTGGGCGATGGGGATGACGGGGGATCCGGCGTGGATGGAGGAACTGCATAAGATGATCAAGCAGGACCGCGGGGCGGCGCGGCGGATGGCGCTGAAGGCGTCGGTGCTGTTGCGCAGGAGCGCGGCGCCGGGAGATCCTGTGGAGAGTAGTGTGGAACAGGAAAGCGTATCGAATGGTACACTTTAAATTGAACGATGCCGCGAGTCACATTTTTACCTGCTAACGAGACGTTTGAGTTCGAATCGGGGAAGCTTCCCTACAGCGATCATGGACAGCCGGAGAGCCTGCTGGACGTGGCGATGCATTTTGGCTTTCATCTGGAACATGCCTGTGGTGGGAGTTGTGCATGCACGACGTGCCATGTGTGGGTGAAAGAGGGGGAAGGGAACCTATCGGAGATGACGGAAGAGGAGCAGGACCGTTTGGATACGGCGGCGGATTTGAATCTGCACAGCAGGTTAGGGTGCCAGGCGGTGGTGAAGGGGGATGTGGTGGTGGAGATACCGGCGTGGAACCGGAATTACGTGAGCGAGGGTGGAGGATCGATTTTGGGGGACGCGATACCGGCTAAGAAGTAGGGGCGTACTATACGTCCCGGACCTCGATATTTTCGCTATAGAAGTCCTCGTCCACCGAGACGAAGAAGAAAGACTCCCATTCGTCGAGGATCGTCCTTAGCGCGGTGCGGAGCGCTTCCGGGGTGTGGTCGGTTTTGACGAGCCAGACACCCGAGACCATTCTTTTCGCGCCCAGCAGGGCAAGGCGCGCTTCGACTTCTTCCAGATGAATCCGGCTATAAATTTCTACGCCGACCAAGTACGGCCACATTGGCATGTTTCTCCCGTAGCAGGGGATAAGTGAGTAGTGGGCGGCTGGGGGAATTCCTCTCAAAGAAAGTTTGCATTTTTTTCGTGGACCGGGGCGGGCGGGATCTGGCGTACTATGGACACATGGCAGGCAAGATCAGCCGCCGCCGGTTGGCGGGGCTCAGCACGGTTCCACTGCTCGCGGCGGGGCAGGGGCAAGCGGCGCAGGCCGGGCCGCAGGATGACATGGCGGTCCAGCGCGCGAACCTCGAGCGGTGGCGCGAGCAATTGAAGAAGGCGAAATTGCCGATGGCGACGGAGCCGGCATTCCAATTCAAGGCATAGGGAGCGCCATGGCTACGTTTTCCGATGACATTTTCTTTGCAGGGATTGGGGAGATTCAGGCAGGGATCCAGG
The DNA here is from genome assembly GCA_937952345.1 of uncultured Acidobacteriota bacterium. Taxonomy (GTDB): domain Bacteria; phylum Acidobacteriota; class Terriglobia; order Bryobacterales; family Bryobacteraceae; genus CADEFT01. The sequence continues at coordinate 1,770 of CALFYN010000254.1, read as the reverse complement.
CGAAGCGGTATACGAGCGTGGAGTTGACGCGGGCGTTTTGCGACCGGATGGAGCGGTTGGGGTTGCGGTATGGGGCGCTGGCATTGTCGATGCGGGAGCAGGCGATGCGGCAGGCGCACGACGCGGATGGGTATTTTCTGCGGGATCGGGTGAAGTCGCCGTTGCAGGGGGTGCCGTTCGGAGTGAAGGATCTGGTGGCGGCGGCAGGGGGGCCGACGACGTGGGGTGCGAAGCCGTACGCGGGGCAGGTGTTCCAGGAAGATGCGACGGTGCTGGCTCGGCTGGTGAAGGCTGGCGGGGTGCTGGTGGCGAAGCTGTCGATGGTGGAACTGGCTGGGGGCGGGGGATACCGGTTTGCGGCGGCGTCGCTGCAGGGGCCGGGGATGAATCCGTGGGACCGGACGCGGTGGTCCGGGGGATCGTCGAGCGGATCGGGAGCGGCGGTGGCGGCGGGGTTGGTGCCGTACGCGATCGGGTCGGAGACGTCGGGATCGATTTTGACGCCGGCGGCGTATTGCGGAGTGACGGGATTGCGGCCGACGTATGGATTGGCGCCACGGACGGGGTGCATGGCGTTGTCGTGGACGCTGGACAAGATTGGGCCGCTGGCGCGATCGGCGGAGGATTGCGCGCTGGTGTTACAGGCGATTGCGGGCGGGGATGCGGAAGATCCGGGGTCATCGGGGAAGCGGTTTTATTATGCGCCGCAGTTCGCGCCTGCGTTGAACGAGTTGAAAATTGGGTACAATCCGGCGGATTTCACGGATGGAGTGGCGGAGGAGACGCGGCCGGCGTTTGCGGCGGCGCTCGAAGCGGTGCGGAGCATGGGAGTGAAGCTGGTGGAGACGAAATTGCCGGATCATCCGTATGGGGCGATGGTATCGACGATTATTAGCGCGGAAATGGGGTCGATTTTTGAGGAATTGGTGGAATCGGGGAAAGTGGACGAATTGGCGGACAAACGGCAGATTGCGGGGATCAAGATGAGCCAGGAGGTGCTGGCGAAGGATTATCTGCGGGCGATGCGGCTGCGGCGGGTGGTGCAACAGGATTTCGCGAAGATGTTCTACGAGCAGGTGGATGTGTTTTTGTCGCCATCGCGGAGCGGGATTGCGAGCAAGATTGCGGATCCGTTGGACAAGCCTGCGCCGAGCGGGTCGCCGGCGATTCCGGCGGGGAATCTGGCGGGGCTGCCGGCGTTGTCGCTGCCGTGTGGATTCGCGAATGGGATGCCGGTGGGGATCGCGGTGATGGGGGCTCCGTATAGCGAGAATAAGCTGCTGGCGTTTGGGAATGAGTTTCAGAAGCGGACGGACTGGCATAAGCGGCGGCCCGCGGGTTAGGGGGGAGGGCCGCCGATGAACGCCGATGAACGCGGATAGGAGAAAGAGGACTTGTGACGGCTCTTCCTTTTGCTTTGGCGGTTGGGCTGGGGGTGTTGGTGGTGGTGGCGGCGTTGCTTGATTTTCGGACTCGGCGGGTGCCGAACTGGCTGACGGCTTCGGGCGTGGTGGTGGGTGTCGGGTTGCATGCGTTTCTCGGCGGGTGGGGCGGGCTGAAGTTTTCGCTGATGGGATTGGGGCTGGGGTTTGTGATTTTTCTGCCACTGTTTGTGCTGCGGGGCATGGGCGGTGGGGATGTGAAGTTGATGGCGGCGATTGGGGCGATGGCGGGGGTGACGAATACGTTTGTGATTTTTATTTTGACGGCGGTGCTGGGGGGCGTGCTGGCGATGGGGATGCTGTTGTGGAAGGGCGGGATGGGGCGGAC
>CALFYN010000253.1 GCA_937952345.1 uncultured Acidobacteriota bacterium | reverse complement strand
AAAATCAGAGTTTTAACGAGCTATGAAATTGTCCATCCGTGATTTGGCACTCAAAGATAAAGTTGTCTTCATTCGTGTAGACTTCAACGTCCCTCTGGCGAAGAATGAGCAGGGGGAAATTGTCATTACTTCGGACAAGCGCATTCGCGCATCCCTACCCACCATTCAGTACGCGCTGGAGCAAGGCGCGGGACTGATTCTTGCCTCGCACCTCGGGCGGCCGAAGGGCAAGGTAAACCCGGACGAGAGTTTGAAGCCGGCGGCGGCGAAGCTGGCCGAGTTGCTGGGACGGCCCGTGAAGATGGCCCCGGATTGCGTGGGCGCCGAAGTGGAAGCGATGCGTCCGGCGCCGGGCGAAGTGCTGCTGCTGGAGAACCTGCGGTTCCATATCGGGGAGGAGAAGAATCACCCCGAGTTCGCGCAGCAACTGGCGAAGCTGGCCGATGTTTATGTCAACGACGCGTTCGGTTCGGCGCACCGCGCGCATGCGTCGACCGAGGGCATGATCAAATTCATGCCGCAGGCGGCGGCGGGGCTGCTGATGGATCGGGAACTGGAGTACCTGGGAAAGGTGACTTCGAATCCGCCGCGGCCGTGTGTGGCGATTCTCGGCGGAGCGAAGGTGTCGGACAAGATTCAGGTGATCGAGAACCTGATGAAGTTCGTGGACCGGATTATGATCGGTGGCGCGATGGCCTACACGTTCCTGAAGGCCAAGGGCGAGCCGACGGGCAAGTCGCTGGTGGAAGAAGACAAGCTTGATCTGGCGAGGAAGCTGATGGCCGATGCCGGAGATAAGCTGCTGCTGCCGGTGGATCACGTGGTGGCCGCGGAGTTGAAGGAAGGCGCGGAGAATCAGACTGTGGAAACGATTCCCGACGGGATGATGGGCCTGGATATCGGCGCAAAGACGGTGGAGTTGTACCAAGGCGTCATCGCCGGCGCGAAGAGCATCATCTGGAACGGGCCGATGGGCGTGTTCGAAAAGCCGCCGTTCGACAAGGGCACGGTGGCTGTGGCGAAGGCTGTCGCGGACAGCGGCGTGCTGAGCGTGGTGGGCGGCGGCGATTCGGAAAAGGCGATCAAAGCCGCGGGTGTGTCGAGCAAGATCTCGCACATTTCCACGGGCGGCGGCGCTTCGCTGGAGTTTCTGGCCGGCGACGAGCTACCGGGCGTGGCGGCGTTGACCGATAAGTAGGCTTACTCGCTTGGGGTGCATTCGTGATAGATTGCACCCCATGGTCCTTTATCTCGCGGTTCTTCTTGCATTCGCTTCCGGCGCATCGGCGCAGGTGTTTCAATTCACGCGCGAGCAGTTGGTGCAGTATACGGCGAAGAATCCGTTTGAACGGTTCGCCGATGGGCGGCCGAAGGTGCCGGATTCGCTGCTCGAAAAAGTGAGGGCGCTGGCGGCGGAGGATATTTTCGGCGTGCTGCCGGGCGCGGGGTATCCGAACCAATGGGAAGGCGGATTCCGGATTCTGCATCCGGGAACGAAGCTGGTGGGGCGCGCGGTGACGGCGCAGTTCATGCCTTCGCGGCCCGATGTCGGCGATGTGTCGGAGGGCGAGGCGAAGAAGAAGGGGCTGGGGCGGAACGCGAATCAGCGGGTGATCGATATGCTGCAGCCGGGCGATGTGATTGTGGTGGATTTGTTCGGCAAGGTGGAAGGCGGCACGTTTGTGGGGGACAATCTGGCCGCGGCGGTGTATGCGAAGACCAAGACCGGCATGGTGGTGGATGGGGCGATTCGGGATCTGGAAGGGATTTTCGAACTGCCGATGCAGGCCTATTTCCGCGATGTGCATCCGTCGTTCCTGACGAACGTGATGTTGACGGCGGTGAACGTTCCGGTGCGGATTGGCGATGCGACGGTGATGCCCGGGGACGTGGTGTTCGGCGATCGAGAAGGTGTGTACTTCATTCCGCCGCACCTGGTGGAGCCGGTGGTGAAGAAGGCGATCACGACGAAGATTCACGATGAATGGACGAAGGCGAAGTTCATGACGGGGAAGTACAAGTCGAGCGACTTGTATCCTTCGCCGACGGTGCCGGAGTTGAAGAAAGAGTACGAGGAATATTTGAAGAAGAAGCTGGCCGAGCAGCAGTAGCTACTCTTTGATCCAGATGTTGCGGAATTGCACGATGCTGAACTGATCGTGCAACTGCAGGCCGACGGGGCCGCGCGTGGGGCGCTTCGGGTCGGCTTTGATTTCGGAGACCAGCTTGCCGTTGAGTTTGACACGGATCATGCCGTTGCGCGCTTCGATGTCGAACGTGTTCCAGTCGTCTTCCTTCATGGCTTCTTTCGGGGCTTTGGTGAAGGTGTAGATGCTGCCTGTGGGCGTGGGGTCGGGATACTGATTGTTGATCTGGATTTCGTAGCCGATTTTGGATGGGGTGCGGTTGAAGTCGGCGGGCTTGGAGATGCCGTATTCGGCGCGTGAGGTATCGCGGATGGAGATGCCGCTGTTGCCTTCGGTCTTGGTCCAGAATTCGACGTGGAGGTCGAAGTCGCCGAAGTCGGCTTTCGTATAGAGCCAGGCCTGATTGTTGAGCCAATCGCGGTAGGATTTGTCGTCCTTGAGCGGGGTCTTGCCGGGGGAGAGGAAGAGGCGATCCCATGTTCGCTGTCCTGTGAGGGTACCGTCGGCGAGGACGGTCCACTTGCCGTCGCCGCGCGATTCCCAGCCATCGAGATTCTTGGCGTTGAACAAGGCGCGGTAGCCTTTGGGCATTTTCGATTGCTGGGCCGTGGCGGGGAGGGCTGCGATCAGGGCGAGGGTGAGGAAGATGTGGCGCATGTGGGTTACTCGAAGACGATGGAGTCGTAGATGTCGCGGAGGGGGACTTCGCAGGGGGCGCAGGCGAGTGGCACCGTGGCGTCGAGACCTTCGTGGTAGGAGAGTGTCCATTTTCCACCGGGGGCGCGCTCGAAGCGTTCCACGAGGGGTTTGTCCTGGGAGATGAGGAAGTATTCGCGGAGGCTGGGCATGGTCTGGTAGCTGCGGAATTTGGCTCCGCGGTCGTGGCGCTCGGTGGTGGGGGAGAGGACTTCGAAGATTGCGACGGGGTTGGCAATCGATTCGTCTGCTCCCTCCGTCTTTTCCAGGTTGCCGCAGACTATGGAGACATCCGGATAGGCGTAGTGTGCCTGGGTATCCACGGCGATGCGAGTGTCGGAATTGTAGGGCATGCAGCCGGTTCCGCGTAACAGGATGCGCAAGGTGTGGTACAAATTGCCACCGATGGAGGAGTGGTTGATCGAACCACCGGCCATGGAGTACATTTCGCCGTAGAAGAACTCGCTCTTGTACTCGGCCTTGCTCTCGATCTCCATGTATTCGGCGGCGGTCAACAGGCGCTTGGGTTGCGATGCCATCGTCGTCCCTCCATTCTACCGTCCGCACGCGGGGCGCATGCTATGGTGATTCCATGGTGGAGGCCAATCCCTTTCAAGATCCACTGCGCTTTGAGCGGAGGGCGCCTCCTTGCGCGGTGGTGATCTTCGGCGCGAACGGCGATTTGACGAAGCGCAAGCTGCTGCCCGCGTTGTACCGGCTTGCCTATGAACGGCGGCTGCCGCCGGGATACGCGATCTATGGCAATTCGCGCACGGTGATGACGGACGAGGAATACCGCGGGCGGATGAAATCGGCGTTGATGCAGTTTCTGGAAGAGAGTCCCTTCGATGAGGCGTTGTGGGAGGAATTCGCCAGGGCTTTGCATTATATTCCCGGCGATTTGCAGGATGCGGATTTCTACAAGACACTGGCGGATCGGCTGGCCGGGCATGAAGCGCAAACCGGCGGGAATATTCTGTTCTATCTCTCCACGCAGCCGAGCCACTATGAGCCCGTCGTGCAGGGCCTGGACGCGGCGGGGTTGGCCCGCGGCAAGGGCTGGCGGCGTGTGGTGGTGGAGAAGCCGTTCGGTTATGACCTGGACAGCGCGCGGCAGTTGAATCAGAAATTGCAGCAGGTTTTTCCGGAACAGGAAATCTATCGCATCGATCATTACCTGGGCAAGGAGACGGTGCAGAACGTGCTGGCGTTTCGATTCGCCAATGGGATCTTTGAGCCGCTGTGGAACCGGCGCTATGTGAATCATGTGCAGATCACGGCGGCGGAGTCGATTGGGGTGGAGGGTCGCGGGGCGTATTATCAGGGCTCGGGCGCATTACGCGACATGATTCAGAATCACCTGTTGCAGGTGATGGCCACCATCGCGATGGAGCCGTCGGCGATGTTTGAGCCGAACGCCGTGCGCGATGAGCGGGCGAAGCTGCTGCGCTCCATCCGGCCGCTGAAGGAAGAAGAACTGTGCACGCATGCGGTGAAAGGGCAGTATGGGCCGGGACGCGTGGGGGGGCAGGATTTGCCGGGGTTCCGGCAGGAGCCGGGCGTCGATGCCGAAGCACAGACGGATACGTACGCGGCGGTGACGTTCTTCGTCGATAACTGGCGCTGGGCGGGCGTGCCGTTCTATATCCGCACAGGCAAGCGCATGCCCAAGCGCGTAACGGACATCGCGATTCATTTCAATGCCGCGCCGCTCAGCATATTTACGCGTGACAATCACGTGGGCCCGCGGCCCAATCTGCTGATTATTCGTATTCAGCCGGAAGAGGGCATTTCGCTGCGGTTCCTTTCGAAGAATCCCGGGGGCGGGATGCGGTTGCGGCCCGTGTCGATGGATTTCAACTACGGGTCGAGTTTCGGCGTGCGGACACCGACCGCATACGAAACGCTGCTGCTCGATGCCATCACCGGCGATGCGACGCTGTACACGCGGCAGGACATGGTGGAGGCGAGTTGGCAGGTTGTGCAGCCCATTCTGGACCAGTGGTCCAACACGAAATTCGATTTGCCGAATTACGAGGCGGGGACATGGGGCCCGCAATGCAGCGATGACATGTTGGCGCGGCGCGGCCACACGTGGAGGATTCCGTAATGAGCGCCGCGGTGACTCCGGAGCGGATTCTGAAAGACCTGGCGGAGCTGTGGACGGGCCACGGCAAGTCCGACGACAGCGGCACGTTGCGCGCGTGCGCGATGACGCTGCTGATCGCCGCCGATGAAGAAGAGGAAGCGAGTGTGCTCGGCGAGATGGTGATGGAGGTGATGTACGCGCATCCGAGCCGTGCGGTGGTGCTGCGCATTCGCGACGGCGCGGATACAGAGCTGGAATCGCGCGTGACGGCGCTGTGCTGGAAGCCGTTCGGACGCCGGCAGCAGATCTGTTGCGAGCAGGTGGAGCTGAAGGCGAGCGAAGGCGGGCTGGTGGAGTTGCCGCGCATCGTGCTGGGATTGATTGCGCCGGATCTGCCGGTGGTGCTGGTGTGCCGGAGCATGCATCTGTTCGCGCTCGCGGGCTTTGATCCGCTATTGCGGCTGGCGGGCAAGGTGGTGGCGGATTCGCGGCGAGCGGCGCGCGCCGTGGATGCGATGGAGATGATCGCGCGGCAACGGGAGCGCGGGCATGTGATAGACGATCTGGCGTGGACGGCCATCACGCCGTGGCGCGAAGCGGTCGCCGCGGCCTTTGATGATGCGGAGACACTGCGGGCGCTGTCGCGCGTGCGGTATGTTCGCATCCGTCACGGGGTAGGCAAGCCGGGCCCAGAGGCGTATTATCTGGCTGCATGGCTGTTGCGCGGCATTGGCATGACGGCGGGAGTGGAGTTCAGCACGGGGGCCACGGAACTGGCTGTGGAGTGCGTGGAGTTGGAAGGGGAGGGCGTGCGGCTGACGTTTACGCATGAGGGCGGTCAGATGCAATTCCGCGGCGATGGGATTGCCTGCAATCTGCCCTTCGCCGTATCATCCGATTGGGAATTGGTTCGCGAGGAACTCGCTATTCAGGGACGCGATGCGACGTTTGAGGCCGTGTTGCCTGGGGCGATTGCACTTGCTGGAGGATAACCATGAGCATGCACTGGCATACGTATGCATCGGCGGAGAAGGCCGCGGAAGCCTGCTGCCGCAATATTCTGCCCTGCCTGGAGGAGGCGGTATCGGGGCACGGGTTGGCGAAGTTGGCGATATCCGGCGGGTCGACGCCGAAGCTGTTGTTTCGCCATCTGGCAGAAAGCGATTTCGACTGGCGGCAGGTACACGTCTTCTGGGTGGATGAGCGGCATGTTCCGCCGGGGGATGCGGAGAGTAATTTTCTGCTCGCCGAGGAGCATTTTCTCAAGCCCGCGCATGTGCCATTGCGCAATATCCACCGGATTCACGGGGAATTGCGACCGGATGTGGCGGCGGAGAACTACGCGCAGGAAGTGGAGGAAGTGTTCGGATTGAGCGAAGGCGAACTGCCGCACTTCGATGTCGTTCATTTGGGGATGGGCGCCGATGCGCATGTGGCGAGCCTGTTTCCGGGTGAGCCGCTGATTCAGAACCGCGACGGCATTGCCGCGGCGGTGCATGTGGAGAAATTGGGGAAGTGGCGCGTGACCCTGTTGCCCGGCGTGTTGTTAAACGCCAAGCATGTGGTGATGCTGACTGCCGGGGAGGACAAGGCGGAGGCGCTGCGCAATGTGATGGAGGCTCCCTATGATCCGATGCTGTATCCGGCGCAGTTGATTTCGCACCATGGGCGGCACGTGACCTGGTTTGTGGATACAGCGGCCGCCGCGCTCACGAGCGTATGATGCGCTGGTTGGCCGGAGCCGCGCTGGCTCTGGCGGCGTTCGCCCAATCCGAGGCGAAGCGGCCGGTGCGTGTCGTGCTGGGTGGGGATATCATGCTGGCGCGCCATGTGTGGATGACGGCACAGCAGCACAAGGATCCGGTGTGGCCGTTTCAGAAGATCGCCGCGGTGTTCAGAGAAGCAGATCTGGCGTTCGCGAATCTGGAGTCACCGTTTGCCGAGACGGGTCCGTATTTCGAGAACCGGATGGTGTTTCGCGCGCATCCTTCGATGGTGGAAGGGTTACTGTCGGCGGGAATTGACGTTGTGTCGACGGCGAATAATCATTCGCGCGATGCCGGGCCGGCGGGGATTGCCTTCACGCTGGAGCACCTGGCGAAGCACGGGATCGCTGCGGTGGGCACGGTGGCGAACGTTTCCGATACACACGAGGGCCTCGTGCTGGAACGCAAAGGGGTGCGCTTCGGGTTTCTTGCCTACACCTTCGATCAGCGCAATGGGAATCACCAGAACGACGATGCGCGGGTGGCGATGATGCACGTGCCGGCAATGACGGTGGCCGTGGCGGCGTTGCGGGCCAAGTGCGATGTGGTGATCGTGTCGATGCACGCCGGCGTGGAGTATGTGAAGCGGCCGAATGCGCAGCAGGTGCGATTTGCCAGAGCGGCGATCGATGCGGGGGCGACGGTGGTGGCGGGGCATCACCCGCATGTGTTCCAGCCGGCGGAGCGATACAAGGACGGCGTGATCTTTTACTCGCTGGGGAACCTGGTGTTCGATCAGGCGGAGCGTCCGGGCGTGACGCAGGGCGCGATCGCGGAAGTGGATTTTCTAGGCAGCCAGTTGGCTGGATACCTGGTGCGCGAAGTAAAGATCCGCAATACGGTGCCGGGGTTATAAAGGGCGTCAGCGCCACTGGCTCCAGGGGACGATGCCGCGCTCGGGTTGGGGCTCCTCTTCGAGCATGGCAATGTATTCGAGTTGATTGCCGTCGGGGTCGTTGAAGTAGATGGAGGCGGCCGGCATCCAGGCGAGGACAACGGGTTCTTCGGTGGGATTGCCGGCGATATCGAGCGGCGTAATACCGGCGGCGCGCAAGCGGGCAGGGGCTTGGAGCAGGTCGTCGAGCGAGGCGTCGAAGGCGGTGTGCAGGCTCATGCGTTGCGGCGCGGTTCCGGTTTCCCAGATGCCGAGCATGGTGTGGCCACGTCCGCCGAGCCAGTAGAATGCGACTCGGCGGGCCTCGATGACGGTGGCCAATTCCAGGCCGAGCGTATCCCCATAGAAGCGCATGGCGCGCTCCAGATTGGCGACGGTGAGATGTGTTTCAAAGATGCCTTTAACGGGGATCATATGTTCGAGAATCCCGGATTGGCGGCGCGGTAGCGGGCATGTTCGGCGGCGGCTTCGCTGTGCAGGCGCTCGGCTTCGGCCCGGTCTGCGGCAGCCAGCGTGGGCATGCTGAGGGCGAGCGCCAGCGTCTCCTCGGCCTCGCCCCAGCGCCGCGTGCGGTGCAGTTCGCGGCCGAGCAGGAAATGGGGCTCGGCGTGATTGGGATCGATGCGGACGGCCTCATGACACCAATTGGCGAAGGCGCGCAGCTCATTGATCGAATGGCAGAGCTTGGCAATGTAAAGGCAGAGTTCGGCGCTCTCTTCGCCCATTGCCACGGCCTGTTCCAGAAGGTCGATTGCGCTGCCCACTTTGCCTTCGGCGGCGAGTGCGGCAGCCTGTTCCATCACATTCATGCATCAGACAGGATAACAGTCCGGATGGGGCCGATTCCGGTATCATCGAAGGGTCAAATGCCGAACCTCGTCAATTA
>CALFYN010000252.1 GCA_937952345.1 uncultured Acidobacteriota bacterium | reverse complement strand
CTTTCACCACCCCTCAGATCACGGTCCTTCAGGCCCTCGCCGCAGGCGCCACCGTTACGGCCGCTGCCCAGCTCGCCAACGTCTCCCGCCCCACCGTCTACGCCTGGTCCGACAACCCCGCCTTCCAACAAGCCCTAGCATTCGCCCAGCAGGAATACGCCCTCACCCTCCGCGACCGCTTCCAATCCCTCACCGCCAAAGCCCTCGACAAGCTCGAACAAGTCCTCGACCACCCCAAAGCCTCCCCCTCGGTCATCCTCCGCGCCACCATTCTCCTCCTCACCAATAAAAAGTGGAATCTCCCCACCGTCGAGGACTGTGCCCCGGCCATCAACGCCGCCGCCGACCGCGTCGAAGCCGACCCCGAAATCATGGCAAACGAAGCCGCTTACGAAGACCAGTTGACAAAACTTTACACAAATTCCAATTCCGCGCCGACTCCGTCGTGGGGCGGGACCCCTGTCCCGCAGCCAGCCCCCCGGCTGGCCTCTCACAGATCAGGAAGCCGCGCTGACTCCTAACTACCCCTTCTTCTTCGCTCCCTGCCGGCCCCGCGCGCCGGTATAGGGCACCTTATCCCATAAATCCGTCGGCCCCTTCGCCCGCGGATCGCCCGTTTCGCGCATCCATTGGTCCACGCGTTTCGCCAGACCCGCCTTCACCGTGGCGAACTTCGCCTCGCCGGCGACATTGCGAATCTGCCCCGGATCGGTGCGCAAATCATACAACTCCTCGGCAGGCCGTTTGCCGAAAGACAACGCAAAATACCGCGACTTCTCATCCCGCATAAGGAAGCGCTTCGAAGGAGATTCATCAATGTCCCCATACTCGCCCACGCTCCACACATGCTCCGGATCGCCCGCCGGATAACGGTCCGGTTCCAGATTGCGCAGATACAGATACTCCCGCGTCCGTATCCCGCGCACCGGATACGTCAGGTTGTCCCGCCGCACGTTGGCATGCCGTTCCCGTTCCAGAAACACGGCATCCCGTTGCGGCGGCCGCAGCAAACTCTTCGCCGTAACATCCTTCGGAATCGCCACTCCCGCGGCTTCCAGAAAGGTCGGACACAAATCGCCCAGCGTCACAAAGCCCTCGTGCTTCGACCCCGCGCGATACACCTTCGGATAGCGGATCGCCAGCGGCACGCGCACACCCAGGTCATAACAGGCGGCCAGCCCGCGCGGCATCTGCCAGCCGTTGTCGCCGCTCATCACCACCATCGTCCGGTCGAGTTCGCCCAGCCGGTCAACGGCGCCCACATGTTCCGCGCATTCGGCGTCGAAGTTCTGCACCTCGGCGTAGTAATTGCGGATGTCTTCCCGAATCGTCGGATTGTCCGGCAAATGAGCAGGTACGCGAATCGCCGCCATGTCGATCGAGGCGCGGTACTGCTCGCCCGTCGTCCACGGCACATGCGGATCGCGCGAACTGAACCAGAAACAGAACGGCTTGTTCTTCGGCCGCGCTTTGAGAAATGCATCGAAATTCGGGTACAAAGTCCCCGCCGGATTCCGCGGATAGCCGCCCGCCGCCGGCGTGCCGGGGCCCCAGCCCTTTCCCGAATAGCCGACAAAATACCCGGCCTCTTCCAGAAGCCGGACAAACGTTGGAAAGGAGGAGCTCAGCGGTCCATACAGATTCGCCGCCGAACCCAGCCTGTGTGTTTCCTGCCCCGTCAGCAACCACGACCGCGCCGGACTGCACGAAGGGTTCGGAGAAAACGCGTGCGTGAAATGAATTCCTTCCTGCGCGAGCTTGTCAAACGCAGGGGTCTTCACCGCCGTATCGCCGCCAATGCCGCAATGCGGCCAGGCCCAATTATCGGCCAGCAGCAAGAGGATATTCGGCCGCTCCGCCTGCGCCAGCAATGGTAGCGAGGCAACAAACGAACGTCGTGTCAGTTTTCCGGGCATCGGCGGGAATTATAGCATCCCCCCTCCCGGCGCTTTTCTCGCATATGCTGTCTGGAGGTGGCGCTATGAACTTTCTCCTGGGACTCTCTCTTCTTTACGCCGGCCTGCTCCCCGCGCAGGAACTGCCGGTCGTGGCTAACGTCGAACATCAACCGCTCGCCGCGCAGGTCGCCCGGCTCATCGAAGCCCTCGACATGCTCGGTGAACCCTTGCCCGCGGCCGACACCGCCGCCCTCAAGGCGCAACTCCAGGCGCGCGACGCCGCCAAGGCCGTCGAAACCATCCAAAACATTTTGGACAAACATTGTTTGATAGGCGTCAACATCAATCCCGAAAGCCGCGTCAAAGCCCAGCAGGGTCCCGCCCAGCCCATCCTTGTCCAGCAGGGCTGGCGCAACTTCCTCGTCAAAGTCCACAACGAAGCCGGCATCACCGCCGTCCTCAGCGCCTCCAGCCCCAATGCCGGCCCCGTCCCGAATCAGCCCGCCGGCGCAACCAACCGCCGCTGGATCGATCTCATGATGTTCGTCAAACAGCCCATGCGCGAGCGCCTCTCCGGACTCGAAGTCGAATACAAGATCCTCCAACTCTACTCCCGCGATGCCGGCAAGCGCGAGGCCAAGCTCGTCTTCGACGTAGGGCAGGGAACCCAGGACCTCGGCTTCCGCAGCGAAGCCGACATCCTCTTCACCGCGCGCCCCGCCACGCAGGTCAACTTCCGCGTCCTCGATCATGACGACACGCCAACCACCGGCTCCTTCCTCATCAAAGACACCTACGGACGCGTCTATCCCTCGCAGGCCAAGCGCCTCGCTCCCGATTTCTTCTTCCATCCCCAGGTCTATCGCGCCAACGGCGAGAACGTCCTGCTGCCGCCCGGCGATTACACCATCGAATACTCGCGCGGCCCCGAATACCTCAAGAAGTCCCGCCCCTTGAAGGTCGGCTCCGAGCCGCTCGATATCACCTTCCGCCTCGAACGTTGGATCGACCCCGCCAAGCTCGGCTGGTATTCCGGCGATCATCACATCCATGCCGCGGGCTGCGCCCACTACGAAAAACCCACCGAGGGAGTCTATCCCCAGGACATGATCCGCCACGTGCTCGGCGAAGATCTCAAGATCGGCTCCGTGCTCACCTGGGGCCCCGGCTGGTATTTCCAAAAGACCTTCTTCGAAGGCAAGGACCACAAAGTCTCCACCGATCAGAATCGCATCCGCTACGACGTCGAAGTCTCCGGCTTTCCTTCCAGCCACACCGGCCACATCTGTCTGCTCGGACTGAAAGAACAGGATTACCCCGGCTCCAAGCGCATCGAGGATTGGCCCAGCTACGGCATCCCCGTCCTGCGTTGGGCCAAGCAGCAGGGCGCGGTCACCGGCTATGCCCACTCCGGCTGGGGCCTCGCCTACAAGCAGGAAAAAATCCCCACCCTCGAAATGCCGCCCTTTGACGGCATCGGAGCCAACGAATACATCGTCAGCGTCACCGAAGGCTTAATCGACTTCATCTCCACCGTCGACACTCCTTATCTCAATGAGCTGAACATCTGGTATCACACGCTCAACGCGGGCTACCGTGCGCGCATCAGCGGCGAGACCGATTTCCCCTGCATCTACGGCGAGCGTGTCGGGCTCGGCCGCAGCTACGTCCGCCAGAAGGGCCTCGATTACAACGATTGGGTGCAGGGCCTTCGCGAAGGCCGCAACTACGTCTCCGACGGCAAGAGCCATCTGCTCGACTTCAAGGTCAACAACATCGTCATGGGCGAAGGCGCCAGCGAGCTGAAGCTTGCCGCGCCCGGCGCGGTCACCATCACCGCCCAAGTGGCCGCGCTGCTCGACACGCAGCCGGACGAAGCCATCCGCAGCCGTTCTTATGATCAGAAGCCATACTGGGAACTCGAGCGCGCCCGCATCGGCAACTCCCGCACCGTGCCGCTCGAACTGATCGTCAACGGCCAGGCGGTCGCAAAGCAAACCATTACCGCCGACGGCAAGCTGCGCCCCGTCACCTTCACGCACAAACTCGACCGGTCCAGTTGGGTCGCCCTGCGCATCCTCCCCAGCTCGCACACCAACCCGATCTTCGTCACCGTCAGCGGCAAGCCCATCCGCGCCTCGAAGGAAAGCATCGAATGGTGTCTCCGCGCCGTCGACCAGTGCTATCAGATGAAGCTCCCCCGCGTGCGTCTCGAAGAGCAGGCGGAGATGAAGGCTCACTACGAATCCGCCCGCCAGGCCTACCGCCAGCGCCTGCGCGAAGTGGAGTAAGCGTTACCGCGGAGCCACCGCCCGCAGCGGCGTCAGCGTCACCGGCCCGATCAGCCCGGAATCGCGCACCGGCCAGTTCGAGGCATCGAACGGCTTGTAGTCGATGTTCACCAGATTGATGTCGTGAAACACGCGCCAGGGCGCTTTCCGCCGGTCCATGTCGCGGATGCGATTGGCCGCCAGATTGGTGACCTCCACCTCCAGCCGGTTGCCCGTGGACTGCAATGTGGATAGCACCACGCGATAGGGCGCCTGCAGCAGCGTCCCCAGATCCTGCCCGTTCAGCCGCACCCGGGCGCTCTCGGCCACGCGCCCCAGATCGAGCGCCCATGTGCCCGCCTTCGGTGCATCGAACACCGTGCTGTACACCGCGGTGCCACCGAACCGTTCCCACTCACCGCCCTGTGTGGTCCAAGATGCCGGCTGTCCGGCTTCGAAGGATCCCGGCAGTGAGGGACCGCCCGTCACGGCATTCACCTTCCACCGCCCGCTGACGGCCACCGCCGGACCCGCATTCTGCCAGTACGGATAAGCCGCCCCATCGACGGCCCGCGACAGGATGC
>CALFYN010000251.1 GCA_937952345.1 uncultured Acidobacteriota bacterium | reverse complement strand
AATGCACGAGGTGGGCGCGGGATTCCTGAACGAATATGCGCGGCTCGAAGGCGGTGTGATCAGCGTGCGGCGCGGGGTTCCGGCTCCGCAATTCAGCCAGATGTCGATTGAGTATTTGCAGGTGGGCGGTCCGTTCAGCCCGAGCGGTCCCGGAGAGACGGAGAGCCGCAAGCGTGTGTTTTTGTGCCGGCCTGGCGCTGGGGAAGCGGAAGAGCCCTGCGCGCGGAAGATCTTTTCGACGCTGGCGCGGCGGGCCTACCGGCGTCCGGTGAGCGCCGCGGATGTTGATCCGCTGATGAGACTGTTCGCCGAAGGGCGCAAGGATGGCGGGACGTTTGATGCAGGGGTGGAGCTTGGGTTGCGGGCGATGCTGGTGTCTCCGAATTTTCTGTACCGGCTGGAGCGCAGCCATGGATCGGCGGGAAGCGCGCACCGGGTGACGGATCTGGAACTGGCGTCGCGGCTTTCGTTCTTCCTGTGGAGCAGCATTCCCGATGAGGAGTTGCTGCGGCTGGCCGAGCAGAACAAGCTGCGTCCGGTGCTGACGGCGCAGGTGAAGCGCATGCTGGCGGATGCGAAGTCGAAGGCGCTGGTGGAGAATTTCGCCGGGCAGTGGCTGCATCTGCGCAACGTGCGCGATTGGAAGCCGGATCCGGATAAATATAAGGAATTCGATGAACCGCTGCGGGCGGCGCTGCAGAAGGAAACCGAACTTTTCTTTGATTACATTTTGCGTGAGGACCGGAGCATTCTGGAGTTTTTGAGCGCGGACTATACGTTCGTGAACGACCGGCTGGCGCGGCATTACGGGTTGAACGGCGTGCGCGGGAATTACTACCGGCGGGTGGCTTTGCAGGATCCGAACCGCGGTGGGATTTTGACGCAGGGGGCGATTCTGACGGTGACTTCGTATCCGACGCGGACATCGCCGGTGTTGCGCGGGAAGTGGATTCTGGAGAATGTGCTGGGTGCGCCTCCACCGCCGCCGCCGCCGGATGTGCCGACGCTGGAAGACAAGGCTGATTTTTCGGCGAAGGGGCTGCGGGCGGCGCTGGAGAAGCATCGCGAGAATGCGGCGTGCGCGTCGTGCCATTCGCGGCTGGATCCGCTGGGCTTTTCGCTGGAGAATTTCGATGCGATCGGCAAGTTTCGGGCCGAGGAGGGCGGGGCGGCGATTGACGCCTCTGGCGCGATGCCGAATGGGAGCATTGTGAACGGGCCTGGAGATTTAAAGAAGATATTGTTGGAACGGCAGGATGATTTCGCCGAATGCCTGGCAGAGAAAATGCTGACCTATGCGATTGGACGCGGGTTGCAGCATTTCGACTTGCCGGCTGTGCGCCAGATCCGGCGCGAGACGGCGAAGAACGAATACCGGTTTTCGGCGCTGGTGTCAGCGATTGTGAATAGTGTGCCATTTCAAATGAGGAGAACCCCGGACAAATGATGATCACGAGGAAGGCTCTTTCGCGGCGCGCGTTGTTGCGCGGTTTCGGCACAGCGGTGGCGTTGCCGGTGCTCGATTCGATGGTTCCGGCGCTGGCCGCGCCTGGGTCGAACCCGGTGGCGGCTGTTCCGCGCATGGCGTTCCTGTATGTGCCGAACGGGATCATCATGAAGGACTGGACGCCGAAGGCGGAGGGGCGCGATTTCGAGTTCACGAAGACTCTCAAGCCGGTGGAGGGATTTCGGGAGCGGATGGTGGTGATGTCCGGCCTGGATCACTACAACGGGCAGGCGCTGGGTGACGGGGCGGGCGACCATGCGCGGGCCGGGGCGACGTGGTTGACGGGCACGCATCCGAAGAAGACCGAAGGCGCCGATATTTACGCGGGTGTTTCGGCCGATCAGATTGCGGCGAAAGAGATCGGAAAGCATACGACATTTCCTTCGCTGGAGCTTGGCTTGGAGGACAACCGCATGGTGGGCGGCTGCGATTCCGGGTACAGTTGCGCTTACAGCAACACGATTTCGTGGAGTTCGCCGACAACGCCGCTGCCGCCGGAGATCAATCCGCGGGCGGTGTTTGAGCGGCTGTTCGGCGATGGAGAGACGACGGATCCGGCGGCGCGGGCCTTACAGGCGCGGCAGGACCGGAGCATTCTGGATTTCGTGCGGGAAGACGCGGCGCGGTTGGGTGCGGACCTGGGGGCGAGCGACCGGCGGAAGCTGACGGAGTATCTGGATTCGGTGCGCGAGATCGAGCGGCGGATTCAGAAGATCGAGGAACGGAATACGGACTCGGCGAAGCTGCCGGCGATTGACCGTCCGGCGGGGATACCGCCGACGTTTGAAGAGCATATCGACCTGATGTTCGATTTGATGACGGTGGCGTTTCAGGCCGATTTGACGCGGGTCATTACGCTGATGATCGGGCGGGAAGGCGGGAATCGCACGTACCGGTCGATTGGGGTGCCGGATGCGCATCACGGGCTGTCGCATCACTTCAACGATCCTTCGAAGATCGACCGGCTGCAGCGGATTGATCAGCATCATGTGGAGATGGTGGCGCGGTTTTTGACGAAGTTGCAGAATACGAAGGACGGCGACGGGACGATGCTGGATCACGCGATGGTGGTGTACGGCAGCAGCCTGAGCGATGGGAACCGGCATGATCATCTGGATTTGCCGACATTGTTTGCCGGTGGAGGGGTGAACCGGATCAAGGGCGGGCGGCACGTGCGCTACAAGAAGGGCACTCCGATGACGAATCTGTTTGTTTCGATGTTGGACTTGTGCGGCGTGCGTCCGGAGAAACTGGGCGATAGTACGGGGAAGGTTGAGTATCTGACCGATCTCGCTTAATTAAGGAGCCTCTCATGAAACGGCTGCTGATTGCTCTGATGGCGCTGGCCTGCGCGGCGATTGCGGGTGATCTGAACGGGACTTGGAAGGGAACGGTGGAAACTCCGAATGGGAGTGCGGAACGGACGTTTGTGTTCCAGGTGAATGGAGATAAGCTGAGCGGCGAGACCACGAGCACGATGATGGGGAAGTCTCCGATCAGCAACGGGAAGGTCAGTGGAGATAGCTTTTCCTTCACCATTCAACTGAAGTTTGAGGGGAATGAGATGGAGGCGCAGTACAAGGGAAAGCTCGCCGGGGATGAGATCAAACTGACGGTGGAAGTGGCGGGACAGACGCTGGAGTATTCGGCCAAGCGCGTGAAGTAG
>CALFYN010000250.1 GCA_937952345.1 uncultured Acidobacteriota bacterium | reverse complement strand
ACCCGTGGCGATGACGCCCGGTAGGTCGGGGACGTACGCACCCCAGGTGGAATCGCCCTTTTCGTAGATCACCGTGTACTGCATACCTCTAGGCTCCTTCCAGATCCGCAGCTTCAAGAATAGCCCGAAGCGTGCCGATCGGTACATCTTTTTGCGGGATGCCCGGCCACGGTGACGACCGATGGCTTTTGCGGATGCTTGAAGTGGCGGTGGCTTCCCCTTGTTGAGCGCAGCACCCACCCGGCAGACTCCAACCTGCGAATCAGGTCGCGGACTTTCACGAACCGATCTTAACGCAAACCGGCAACAATACAACAAGTCGGCGCAGGCAAGGGTGCCAAATCTCTGCAACCCATAGCCCGCTGCTGGAGCGGATCGTGACAGATCCCCGAAGCGCCGTTTCCTCATCGACGAAAGAGTCTGTCCCCGCTGCAACTCCAGTCGCGACTGATCAGTGTATCCGCGCCGCCTCCAAAGCCTTCGCCAGCCGCCGTCCCGCCTCACTCCGCGGACCCGGCGGTGCATACCGCATAGTCTCCTCCAGCACCGGCAGCGCCTCCTTCCTCCGCCCTGTCTCCAATAAGCAAACCCCTTCCGCCATCAACCGCGTGCTGCGCCACGCCGCCGGAAGATTCCCCCGTGTCAGCGCATCCACCCTCCGGGCCAACGGAAACACCCGCTCGCACACCCCCGCAAACATATACGTCCGCATCGCGTCAATCGTCAGCATGAACTCCTGCCCGCCGATCTGCTCGCGGTATTGCGGCAACTCCACCATCACGCTGTCCGTCACCGCCGCCGCGCGCAAGCCCTCGCCCGACTCCGCCATGCGCGAAGCCCACATCAGCTTCAGCCGCAATCGCTCAAACGGCGACGTCACCCCCGCACTGATCGCCACGGCCTTCTCCAGAACCGCCGCCGCCGCCTTGCTGTTTCCTTCCAATCCTTCCACCTGCGCGATGCTCCGCAACAGCGCAATCCGCACCCCGTCCGCGTCCACCTCTCCTTCCAGCTTGCGCAGCCCTTCTTCGGCCACCGCCCGCGCCGCTTTCGTCCGCTTCGCCAGCGACAGGATCATGCTCCGCCCGTTCTCCACCAGCGCCACGTACACCCTCGCCGGCATACCCAGCGGAAACCCGTCCAAATCCACCTGCGCCAAATCCTCGCCTGCCTTCTCCACCATTCCTGCCGCGTCCTCCAGCCGCCGTTCGCAATCCGCCAGAATCTGCGCCCGGTTCAACCGGTAACTCGCGCGCAGTGCGGGCCCTACCTCCCGCGCCACAGCCGGAAACAATGCGTCCGCTTCCTGCCCCATTCGCCTCGCCGTCTCACAATCGCCCACCGAAACCTTCAGCGGCAACGATGCCGACAGCACCGCAAACAAATCCTCCGGCGTCTTCCGCCGCCGCGCGATCCGCTCCAACTCCACCATCTCCGCCATTCCCTCGGCGGGCTTGCCCGTGTGGAACAACTGGTAGGCCAGGTGCGTCCGCAGCCCCAGATCGTCTCCGCTCCCCAGAACCTCACGGCCGCGCAGCCGCGCCAGCGCCTTGTCAATCAGTTCCGCGGCCGGCATATCGGGCCGCCCGCCGTAGAGCGGGTTGATCCCTCCCAATACCGAAACCGCGAAATCCCCAGCCCTTTGCGCGCGTTGCGCCGCACGCAACCGGCCCTGCTGTTCCCTCCAGGCATATCCGCTCACCGCCGCCAGCGCGCACGCCAGCGTCACCACCGCCGCCACCGCCACGCCGTTGCGAGCCACGAAACGCCGCGCCCGGTACAGCGCCGTCTGCCGCTTCGCCGTCACCGGACGCCCCTCCAGAAACGCCCGCAGGTCGTCCGCCAGATCTTGCATCGACGCATAGCGTTGTCCCGCCGGCGCCAGCGCCTTCTCCACCACCGCCTCAATGTCCCCCGACAAAAAGCGCCGTAAATGTTCCAGCCGCGCACCCTGATCCGCGGCCGCCTCGGCTGTAGCGGCCCGCGCCATGGGCCGGCCTGATCCTTCCTCTGCCGCCCGCTCCGCCAGCGCGATCAAACTCGACCGTCCCGCCTGCGGCCACGCCCCTGTCAGCAATTCGTAAAGAATCAGCCCCGCTGCATACGTATCGCAGCCCGTCCACACCGGCTCCGCCCGCAGTTGTTCCGGACTCGCATACACCGGCGTCAACGGCCGCGTCGTCGTCATCTGCAATGTGGAATCCAGCAGCTTTGCCGTCCCGAAGTCCAGCACCTTGATGCGCCCTTCCGTGGTCACCATGATGTTGCTGGGCTTCAGATCCAGATGCACCACCAGCTTGCGATGCGCCGCATCGACAATCTCGCAAACCTCCGCCATCAGCCGGATGCGGGCCCGCGCGTCCAGCCGCTTCTCCCGGCAGTACACATCCAGCGTCTGCCCTTCCACCAGTTCCATCACCAGAAACGGCTGCCCGGCTTCCGTGAGGCCCGCATCCAGCACCGCCGCCACCCCTTCGTGCCGCAACATCGACAGGATCTGCCGCTCGCGCAGAAAGCGTTCGCGTCCCGCCTCGTCCATCCACGCATGCAACAGCTTCAGCGCCGCGGTCTCGGTTCTTCCTTCGCGTTCCCGCCGCGCTTCATATACCGTCGCGTTGCCCCCACGCCCCAATTCCTTCACAATCCGATAGCCGGCAATCTCCTCCGGCGGCGGCGCTGCTTTGCGCGCACAACGCGCCCGCTCGGCTTCCTCCTCCTCCAGTGCATCCAGAAAGTCCAGTGCTTCGTCCCGCAATTCCGCGTCCGGCTCCCATGCCGCCATCACGCTCCCGCGATCCGCACCGGGATTCGCTTTGCAGTATTCCCCCCACTGCTCCGCAAGCTCCCGCACCCGTTGCCATCGCTCGCTTCGGTTCATCCGTTGCCCCTATTTGCGCGGTTTTAGCTTCCGGTACAACCACGCCCGCGCATCGCGCACCTCCCGGTCCACGGTCGATTTCGATACCCCCACGATCTCCGCTGTCTCCTCTACGCTGCATCCGGCGAAGTACCGTAGTTCGACAATCTCCGCCTGCTGCGCCGCAATCCCGGCCAGTTCCTCCAGTGCCGCATCCAACTCCAGAAACTGCGCGCCTCCCGCATCCACCCACGGGATTTCATCGTGCAACGGGACGAACTCCCGTTCCCCGCCGCGTTTCTCCGCCTGCGCCGTGCGCGCATGGTCGATCAGCGCCATCCGCATCAGACTCGCGCACAGCGAATAAAAGTGCCTCCGGCTCTCGAACCGCGCGCTACGCCGCGCCAGCAGCTTCAGGAACAGCTCGTTCACCAGCCCCGTTGCGTTCAACGTGTGGCCGGATCGCTCCTGCCTGAGAAACGATCCGGCGATAGACCGCAATTGCGGATAGACCAGTGGCGCCAGCTCGTCTAGCGCGCTCCGGTCGCCCGCTCCCCAGCGGTCCAGCAGTGTCGTGATGTCGCCTGGCAAACCCTCATTCTGTCATGCCGCTGCGTTTGGTGCGCAACCAAAAGCCCGCCAGCGCCAGCGCCGCCAGTCCCATCGTGGAAGGCTCCGGTACATCCTCCACCAGTGTTCCCGGCAGTACGCCGCTCGCCGACCGCACCACCCGTCCTCCCAGATCGCCCAAATCCAGCGTCGCCGTATTCATCATGTTCAGATCCCACGTCGCCGCTCCCGCATTGATGAAACCCGGCAAATTCATGAGGATCTTCACCGTCGGATTCAATGCCGTCACCGTCACGCTGCACGACACCTGGAACTGAAAGAAGCCGCGATGCGTGACCAGGTCCGGACCGTTGACTCCATTCGCACACACCGGCGCCGGCCCTCCGATAAACATGAAGTTCGTGAGCGACGTCACATCCGTAAATACTCCCGAGTCAATCACAGTGTCACCGCTATAAACGTGGATGCGCCCACCTACTCCCGCGCTGTCAATTGTCCCTGTTGCTGTGAACGTGCCCTCGTAGGTCGCCGTCAGGTTGAGGTTGTACGACGCTCCGAAAACCCCCTCGAACGCCGACCCGTCGAACGTAATGGTGTCGTAGAACAGCGCCTGCGCCCCCAGTCCCCCCGATGCCGACGTGCGCACCGTCCGGATGCGCAGCGCCCCTTGCGACAGGTCCGCTTGCGCCGTCACCTCTGATCCGGGGCCCGGCTGCACCCGTGTGTCCGACGGACTGGCAAACTGCGACTGCACCCCCTCGGCGTTCAGGAATGTGGCATAGCTCACCGGCCCCGCCAATGCGGATCCCGCGGCAAAAATCAGAACAGCAAGTTGTCTCGGTAGCATGAATCCTCCGCTACCGTTGGCGAAGAATCGCACCAAACCACGTCAAATTT
>CALFYN010000249.1 GCA_937952345.1 uncultured Acidobacteriota bacterium | reverse complement strand
TGGGCGGGAAGTGAACGGTGGGGGCAATTTCGAGCAGTTCGAGATAAGACTTGCGGGTGAGATCGCTCAATGGCTGTGGCACGACGACGGCCAATGCGGCGAAGAGGCACAAGGGTCTTATGGCAGTGCACATGGCGGCGCCCTCCGGCAGGTCAGTCGCGGAAGAGCAGGCGGCGTGTACTGGGCGATGGGACGCCGCTGACGGTGAGCCCGTTCTGTTTTTGGAAGGCTCCGATGGCGTTCAGCGTCTCTTTGTCGAACACGCCGTTCACTTCGCCTTTGTAGAAACCTTTGGCGGCGAGGGCGCCCTGCACTTTGGCGATGACGGCCGTGCTGTAGGGCTGGTAGGTTCCCCCATCGAGGCCGATGATCAATCCGCCGGCCGTAGTTTCAACGGCTGTGGAAGGGGTGGCCTTCTCTTGCGGGATACGCGGGTCGATGACGGGGTAAGCCACAATAGCAAAGGCGAAAAGCCAGAGGATCACTTTTTTCATGCCGGGCCTCCAATCTCATGGGCAGGCCACAGCCTGCGCCACGGTTAGACGCTGATGACAGGGCACGGGGCGGTGTGAATGACGCCGTAGGCTTGGGCGCGGAGGCGGGCGAAGCCTTCCTTGGCTGCGCCACGGCCGATGATGATGACGTCCGCGCCAAGCTCGGCGGCCGCTTCGGAGATCACCTTGGCGGGGGAACCGCCGCGCAGAATGGAGTGGTAATTGGTGCCGGCTTTGGCCTGGAGTTGATCCATTTCTTCCTTGGCCATGCGGCAGAGTTCGGCGAAGAATTCGATGTTGAAATATTTTTCGGGCAGGGCGTCGGTGGCCGGCACGGCATGCACCAGCGTGATCTTCGCTTCGCCGGCGTGGCGCTGGACCCATTGGAGCAGTTCTTCGCTTTGCGCGCCGAAGTCGAGGGCGCAGAGCATGTGATCGAAGCTGATGGTTTGCGCCGGCGGTGCGCCTTCGAGATGAACGCCGGTCCACACCGGGCAGGTGGCATCGTGGAGCACTTTGGCGGTCACCGATCCGAGGACGAAGCGGCGGAACGGCCCGAGACCATGGGTCGGCAGCATGATGAGGTCACTTTGATCGGCGGCGGCCCGCTCGACGATTTTGGCCGTGGGGTCGCCTTCCATCAGGACACGGCAGTTCTGGCCGGGAGGAATGGACTCGAGGAGATAGCCGTCGAGCTGATGTTGCGCGTGGGCGCGGTGCCGCATGCGGAGATCGGCGACGTCAATGCCATCGAACTCGGGGCCGGTAAAGATGTAGTCCCTCGATTCGAGGACGTGCAGAAGGGTCACGCGGGCGCCGAAGTGCCGCGCGTAGGCTTTGACGAATTGGGCTGCGCCATCCGACTGCGGCGAAAAATCAACCGGGAAGAGAATGTTCTTCACAGAAGTGTGTCACCTCATAGCAATAACGTGCAAGAAAAGGGCCATTGTTTGGGCAATTGCATGCAGTGTGTTGGATGAAGGGAGAAGACGATGAAGACTACGATCAGCGTCATCAAGGCCGATATTGGGTCCGTGGGCGGACACATTGTGCCTTCGCGGCGTCTGGAGGATTCGGTCGCTTCTTTCATCGGAAAGAACGCGAATGGGCTATTGGAGGATTACTCGATTAGTCATACCGGCGACGATATTGCGATTTTGATGGCGCACTTTCAGGGAAAGAATCACGAAGCGGTGCACCGGCTGGCATGGAATGCGTTTCAGGAAGGGACTCGCGTGGCACGCGAGGAAGGCCTCTACGGCGCAGGCCAGGATATTCTGGTGGACTCGTTTACGGGCAACGTGCATGGACTGGGTCCGGCCGTGGCGGAAATCGAATTCGAGGAACGGCCGAATGAGCCATTCCTGTTTTTTGCGGCGGATAAGACGGACCCGGGCGCGTTCAATCTGCCGCTGTACCTTGCGTTCATCGATCCGATGAATACGCCGGGACTGCTGCTTTCGCCGAAAATCGCCAAGGGATTCCGGTTTGTGATCATGGACGTGGCGCATACGACGGGGGACCGCGTGATTGAATTGAACGCGCCCGAGGATCTTTACGCGATTGCTACTTTATTGCGCGATCCGGAGCGCTACGTGGTGGAGTCCGTGTGGTCACGGGCGAATGGGGATCAGGCGGTGGCGGTGGCTACATCGCGGCTGCATAACATAGCGGGGAAATACACGGGGAAAGACGATCCGGTGATGCTGGTGCGGGTGCAGATGAACTTTCCGGCGACGGGCGAGATACTGGCTCCGTTTGCGATGGGGCACCTGGTGGCGGGCGGCATGCGCGGATCGCACAACATGCCGTTGATGCCGGTGGCGCGGAATACGGGCATCAGCTACTTTGACGGGCCGCCGGTGGTGAGTTGCTCGGCTTACTGTGTACACAAGGGGAAGTTCACGGAAGCGGTGGACGCGTTCGCGCATCCGTTCTGGGATACGGTGCGGGATCATGTGTCGAAGAAAGCGATGGAGATGCGGCGGCAGGGATTCTTCGGTGCGGCGATGCTGCCGATGACGGAGTTGGAATACACAGGGATCGTGGAGAACCTCTACACGCTGGACCGGAAGTTCAAGATCCGGGGGGCGACGCCAGTGGAGGTGGTGGATCCGGTGTGTTGAACGTGGCATGAGGCGACAGGACGCGCTTGCGCCCTGTCGCCACGCCATCAGAGGCTGAGGACCGGGCAGGGGCTTTCGCGAACGATACTGTACAGCTGGCTGAACATGCGGCTGAGCCTTCCCTGGTGATGGCCGCGCCCCGTGATGATGAGATCGGCGGAGCGGTCGAGCGCCTCTTTGCGGATGCGCGCATCGAGCGGCCCGTCGACGACGGAGAGCGAGGCATCGACGCCCGCGTTGCGCATGATGAGCCGGAGTTCGAGGTCGGCGGCATCCGTGAGGCGCTGGCGATAGGGGGCGAAATCGACCTCCAGGGACATGGGCGGGGTTTCGATGCAATGGACGACGTGCAGTTTCGCACCGAACGAAAAGGCGAGGGCCGAAGCCCCGCGGAGCACGTCAGGGGTTTCCGTATCCAATCCAACGGCGCACAGCATGGACCGGTACGGCAGTGGACTGGAGTGTTCACCGAGCGAGGAATGGACACCCGTCCAGACGGTGCAACTGACGTCATGCAGCACCTTGGCGGTGACAGAGCCAAGCAGCAGGCGGCGGAAAACTCCGCGGCCGCGCGTGGGCATCATGACAAGATCCATGCCGTTGCGCTGGATCGTATCGCGGATTACTGCTCCGGGTTCGCCCTGCTCCACGAGTTGGGTGGTGCGGAGCCCGGGAAAATGCGTGGCGCTGAAATCGCGCAGGCGCGCCACTTCCATTGACAACAGATCGGGAGCGGCTTCGATAATTGTGCCGGTTTCGTCGTAGACCTGCAGGTGGGGCTCGTAGATGTGCAGAAGGGTGAGGTTGGCCGAGAAATGCATCACCATCTGTTGAACATGCGGAACCACGGCCGCACAGGGTTCGGAGAAGTCGACAGGGAACAGAATTCGCTGAAAGGGGAACATAAAGGGCCTCCTTGACGACCGGTTCTTACCACTGTTGTCGCGACCGCGCCCCGCGGATCGGCCTCCGACCGGTCCGCGGAGCATTCGCCATCAAGCCGCAGCCTTGGTGTGCGGCGTTTCCTTCACCGGGATTTCTTTCTTAGCTGGTTTTGTCTCCGCGCAGGGGACGGCAATCTTCAGCACGCCTTGATCGATTTCGGCCGTGGCCTTGTCGAGCATGGCGCCCTCGGGGAGCGGTATGGCGCGATAGAACTTCCCATAGCTGCGTTCACAGCGGTAGGACTCTTCGCCCTTCTCCTCCTTTTCCTCCTTGCGCTCTCCTTCGAGAACGATGCCGTCTTCGCTGACGGAAACCTTCACGTTATCCTTGGTGAGGCCGGGTAGTTCGGCGGTGACGTGGATGACGCCATTGGCGCGTTTGACTTCGATGGCGGGAGTCCAGAATTCGACTTTGGACTCGGGGTATGCCGCGTACATGCGGTCCATGTCCTCGGTGAACTGGCGCATGAGGGCGAACGGATTCATGCTGAACAGGCTGCCGCGGAAGAGCGGCATTTCGAACATGGATTTCGGAATGACTTCTTTCTCCTTGGACTTGGAGACAGACACTTCAGGCATGGATGTAGCTCTCCTTTCGGCGAACGCGGATGGTTCGCGAGAGTCTAGACGGCCGCGGCCATGGCGGCCGGTTTTTCCGTTTCCAGATGACGGTGCTCGCCGATCGCTTTGAGCGTGTTGACGACATCGTCGTAGGTGACATCGGCTGGCTTGTGCGAAACCCGGTGCGCGCGGAGCACGACATCGTTGAGGCAAAGGATGCCTTCCAGTTTGCCGTGCTTGCCGAGAACAGGAAGACGCCGCACCTTGTGGGTCCGCATGGTCTTGAGCGCCTGGTGCACATCGTCGTCGGGTGCACAGGTGAATCGCTGGTGGCTGATGACCTCGCCGACGGTGACATCGGTGGGGCGCAGGTTTCGAGTGCCCAAGGCGATGGCTATGTCACGGTCGGTGATCATGCCTTCCAGGATTCCATCTTTGACTACCGGTAGAGCGCCGCAGTCATTCGTCCAGAGGAGTTCGACGGCTGCGGCTAGAGTGGATTCGGGAGTACAGGCCTGGACGGCCTGGAACATGACATCTTTTACTTTCACTGTTTACCTCCTGCTGGACTACTTACACTCTTCGCTTGGGAAGAGGCAGGTCAATAAACGAGCTTGCTTCCACTGCAATGGTAGCGCGAGCACTCGCCGTACCAAAGGGGGGGTAGGGTGTTTGCTGGATCCACGAGCCAGGTAGTTGAGTCACTACGCGCAGATTGGGTGAATGTACCCAGGGTGTGGGGGTAGGCACTCAGGGCTCCGGGGGTACGCTTTAGCGAATTTAGATGACGGGCGTCTTCTTCACGCGCGCAGCGGGCTTCACGATGCCTTCC
>CALFYN010000248.1 GCA_937952345.1 uncultured Acidobacteriota bacterium | reverse complement strand
TGTTATTCTGCGACCGCAGGATGTTCGCCCCGGTCTTGATGGTGTGCCGGCCCTTGGTCCACGTCAGATCGCCCGCCAGTTGCCGGTTCTGTGAGTCTCGATCCACGGGATTGAAGGCCCCGATTCCGAGTCCCCGGTATCCCGAAATCCCCATCCCCGAAAACCCGCCGGGGATCGTGTTATTTCCTCCTGGAATGCCATACTTCTGGTTGAGCAACTCCCCATTCGTCTGCGCCGGGTTGTCGCGTTTGAACAGCGAAAAGTTCCACGCCCCGCGGATGCTCTGCACCAGGTTCGGAGACCAGATGTGATTCCACGTCGTGCCCGTGTTGTAGCCTTCGGTAATAAAATCGAATCCGCCCCCGCCATACGCCGGCGGAGGCAGCGTCAGCGCCACCGGATTGTTCAGATCCTGCTTGCTCAGCCGCCAGAACACCGTGTCCGAGGACGTGACGTTGGCGTCGATGCGCACATCCCACCGGTCTACATCCTGTGGGCGCGGTGCGTTGTACAGGAAATTGTTTGCCACGCTGTCATTCTGCGGAGCCGGATAGAGACCCACTAGAGTGCGCGCCACCGGATCGATCCGCGACGCTGGTATTACGTTACCCGGAAAGGGCGCTCCCGCAGCCGGGTCCGTGATCCGTTTGTTGCGCTGCGCCAGAAGATCGGAAAAATCGCCGCCGCGCATTGGCGCCGTCGCAATCGTCGACGTCGTCGTCGTGGACTCCCGCACGCGCGTGCCCTCATAGTCCCCAAAGAAGAAGAACCGGTTGCGGCCGTCCACGACCTTCGGAATGTAGATCGGGCCTCCGAGCGTGAATCCGTACTGATTCCGTTTGAACGGCGGCTTCGGCCGGTTCGGCGGATCGAAAAAGTTCTTCGCATCCATCTTCTCGTTGCGCAGAAACTCGAACGCCGTGCCGTGCACCGCATTCGTGCCCGATTTCGTGGTGACATTCACCACCGCCCCCATGGCACGGCCGAACTCCGCCGCATACGCGTTCGTTTGCACCTTGAATTCCTGGATCGCGTCGATCGAAGGCTGCACCATCTCGGAACGGCGTTGCGCTCCCGCCAGTTCGATGCCGTTGTTATCCACCCCATCCAACTGGAAGTTGTTCTGGGTAACGCGCATCCCGGCGACGCTGAATCCTTCCATCCGCGCCCCGGCCAGCGGTTGCACCGTCCCCGCCGAAAGCAATGCCAGTTGATTGTAGTTCCTGCCGTTCAGCGGCATCTCCACGATGCGCCGGTTTTCGATCACCTGGCCGCGCGACGCCTCCACCGTGTTCAACTGCTGGACATTCGCCGTGACCTCGATTTGCTCGGTCACCGCCCCAATCTCCAGCGTGAAATTCAGTTCCGCCCGTTGATCCACCTCCAACACCAGGCCGGACTGTGTCAACGTCTTGAACCCCGGGCTCTCCACACGCATCCGGTATTGCCCCGGTTGCAGCAAAGATATGGTGTAGTAGCCCGTTTCGTTGGTCGGCGTCGTGCGATCCACGCTGGTCGCCACATTGGTCAACGTTACCGCCGCCCCCGCGATTACGGCTCCGGTGCTGTCGGAAATCCGACCGGTGATGGATGCCGTTTGCGAGAATGCCGTGCCCGCCAGCAACAGCGGCACGCATGCGAGGAAATAGCGGCTGGCTGTCCCTTGGTACATAAAGATGCCTCCACACATGGATATGTGGAGGCATCATATCAGATAAACAGATCTGAATTTCTGGCTACTGCGTGGCTCAGAATTCGTACCGCAAACTCAACTGCACGTTCCGGTTGCTGCCCTTCCCCGTCACTTTGCCGAATGTCCCGCTTCGTGGATTCGTATCCACGCCGTTCCAGTTCGGATGATTCGGGAAATTGAAGAACTCCGCCCGGAACTGCACGCGCTGCGATTCCGCGATCTGGAACGCCTTGAACGCCGCCAGGTTCCAGTTCTGGAATCCGACATTATGGAAGCTCAAGCTGTTCCGCGTCTGGTTCGCAAAGGTGCCCGCGTTGGGGATCGTGAAGATCGGGCTCCCGTCCGCGTTCCGTGTCCGGAAATAGAAGTTGTTGTCGGCCGCCCCAAAAGAGAACGCCCGCTCCGAACCCGCCAGATTGGGATCCCCATTCATATTCCATGGCTTGAAGTCATTCGATCCAATCCCCGCGAAATCGTCGCTCGATCCCACCGTGAACGGCGTGCCCGTCTGGAACTGCACCACGCCGGTCACCTGCCAGCCGCCCGCCACCTTTCCGGCGAAGGTCTGCTGATCGCGGAAAATCGGCAGTTCGTAGATGAAGTTGAAGTTCGTTACGTGCCGCGTATCGAAGCTCGACTTGCCCCAGTAATCCAGATCGTTAAACGGGTTGTACAAGCGGTCGCGGCGTCCGGAGGCATTGTCCATGCTCTTCGAATAGGTGTAGGCGAAGCCGTACAGGAATCCCTTGGAGAAGCGCCGGTTCAACTCCAACTGCAGTCCGTTATACCGGCTGCGCGCCGCATTCTCATTCATCGGGATGAAGGCAAAGCCCTTGTAGGGCCGCAACGCGTTCACATTCACTCCCGGATTCGCCTGCACGGTTCCGGGGCGCAGTGCGTTCAAATCGCGTTCGCGCTCCAGGTGCTGGCCGGTTGTGCCGACATAGCCCACCTCCACGACCGTCCCGAATCCGATCTCCCGTTGCACGTTGACGTTCCACTTGTAGGAGCTCGGAATCTTGTACACCGGATCCTGTGTCATGAAGAACTGCGGGAACGCAGTCCGCGCGCCGCCGCCGGGATTGTCGGCATTGCCGTTGGCCACGGACACCATGGGCTGGAACGGCGGGTTGCCTCCCAGGAACACGTTGTCCGCCACGCCCGGCCGCGCCATAAACCGTCCGAATCCGCCGCGCACCACGGTCTTCGGTTGAATCGAATACGCAATGCCGATGCGAGGCTGGAAGTTCCGGTAGTGCATCTGGCCGTAGTACGGATCGCCGCCATCGAACAACCGGTTGAATTCGCCGCTATCGGCCACCGCTACACGCCCTTTCGCCGCATCCGGGAAACCCGTCCCCGGAATAATCACGCCGTTGAAGCGGTCGCCCGAAAGTACGTTTCCGGTGCGCGGATCGAGCACCGCTTCATTGGCCGTGGTGTAGCGGCTCGGGTCAAACACGGCGATGTTTCCCCACAGGCTCTTGTAGTAGGGATTCATGATCGTGTGCCGCATGCCGAGCTCGACGCGCAGTTTCTCCGTCACACGCCAGCTATCCTGCGCAAACCACTCCCACGTGTGCGAACGATAGGGAGTGAACGCGCGCGGTCCGATCTCCGCGTACGTGTCAAACAAGCCCATCGCCGCATTGGCAATGCCCAGGCTCGTCGTCGCCGCCCCGGCGCGCGCATCGGAAAACACGAAGCGCCCGTTCTGGTTGTTCGTGCCGCCCGGCACCCCCGACACATTGATCTGATCGAAATCGTTCTGCCCCAGCCGCTCAAAGAAGAACCCGAACTTCAGCGTGTGGTTACCCGCGATCTTCGTCAGGTTGTTGGCCAGCGTGTAGATGGGACCCGTGGACGATGCCGGATAGGGACCGCCGTCGAGCGTCACGAAATTGGGCATATTGATCGTCGGAATCTTGTCGAAGATTTCCTTGCGCTCCGGGAAGATGTACGGATAGCTGATTCCGTACTGCGATCGCGCGAAGCGATTCCCTTCCCGCTGGATGCCGATGTAGACGCGGTCCACGCTGCCGGTGAGTGTGAACTCATTGATCAGGGTGGGGCTCACCGTGAAAATATGATTCAGTGACGCCGTCCGGTTGGGCCGCGACCAGTCCGTCACGGCGCGATCCAGTCCGCCACGGAATGCATCGAGCGCCGTCCACTCATAGCGCTGGTGCCGGAGCCGGAAGGTGTGCTTCTCCGTCGGCACAAAGTCAATGGAGATCGTATCCTTGCGCTGGTTCTGCGGATTCGGCCGGACCTGGAAGAAGTTGGCCGTCCCTTGCAGGAAGCCCGCCGTCGGCTCCGGATAGGCCTTCAGGAATCCAAGACCGTTCGCGCTCAGCCGCGATGCAGGAATAATATTCCCAGCAAACGGCTGCCCGTTGGACGGATCATTCACCACACGCGTGCGCCGGAAAAACGTGTTCGCGGGATCCAGCACTTCGCTGAAATTCCCCTGCCGCATCAGCAGCGAGGGAACGGTCTGAATCGAGCTCTGCTGCTGCCGGAAGCGCACCCACTCCTGGCTCCACAGGAAGAACAGCTTGTTGCGCTCCGTGTTCCATTTCTTGGGGATGAACACCGGCCCGCTCACCACGTACCCGAATTGATTGAACCTCTGCGCATTGCGCGATGCCCCGGCGCGGTTGTTCGACCATGAATTCGCATCCAGCTTGTCGTTGCGGAAATATTCATACAACGATCCGTGAAAGTCCCGCGACCCGCTCTTGGTGACCATGCGGACCTGGCCGCCGGCCGATCGCCCATACTCGGCATTGTAATTCGCCGTGAGAATCTGCATCTCCTGCACCGTCTCCACGTCCGCGGTACCGATCGACGTGCCGTTGGCCCGCGTGCGCACGCCCACCGCCCCGTCGAATGTGATCAGGTAATCCTGGGTCCGCGATCCGTTGATCGACAAACCGGCGCTTGTCAGCCCGAAGCTGAATCCCGACATCGCGCCGCCGCGCACTCCGGGCTTCAACAGCGCCAGAAACAGCGGATTCCGCCCGTTCAGCATCAGATTCTTGATCTGTTCGCCCTGCACCACCTTGCCCACCGTAGCCGTTTCCGATTGCACCGCCACGGCCGAGGCAATCACCTCTACCGTCTCCGTCACCGCTCCCACTTCCAGCAGTGCATCCACCGTCGTGGCCACGCTGGGATCGAGTTTATTCTGTGTCTTAATAAAACGCTTAAAGCCCGCCGATTCCACCGTCACCGTGTAGAAGCCTGGAGGCAGACTCCCCAGCACATAGTAACCTTGGTCGTTGGTCACGGTCCGGCGTTCCAGCGCCGTGGCTTCATTCCGCGCCACGACGTTCGCTCCGGCGACAACAGCTTGTGACGTATCGCGAACAGTGCCGGCCAACTGAGCCGTATCCGATTGTGCGGTAAGCAAACAAGCGCTCCATAGGGTCAGCAGCACAGTTTGCGTCTTAAGACATGGAAAACGCATAAGCAACTCCTTCCAAAAGCAGATAGAGAGTAGTATACCGAATTATCTTTTTTCGAGGAATGACAAGTGCGTGTCGGCCCCGTGTCGATCAGTACCCTCGCCTCTACGCCGGCTTGTAGAGAAATATCATCGCCAGCACAGTCAGCACGATAAAGACAATGATCGACGCCGCCGTCAGTTCCAGCAGCGCCACCTTCTTCTCCGCCGGATCCCGCATGCCCCAATCCTGTCCGCTCTCGCCGCCGGTGTCAAGCCCCACACCCCGATGTATACTCACTTCTGTGACCGCCCTCGAAAATCTGCAACGCCTCGGCCTCTCGCTCCCGGAACCGCCCGCCGCCGTCGGCGCATACGTCACCTGGGTGCGAACCGGCAATCTGATCCTGACTTCCGGCCAACTCCCCTGGCAAGGCAAAACCATGCTTTATCCTGGACGGCTGGGCGAACATGTCTGGGCCGAAGACGGCTACAAGGCTGCCCGCCAGGCCGCACTGAATGCCATCGCCCAATTGAACGCCGCCACCGCCGGCGATCTCGAAAAAATCGTCCGTATCGTACGCGTGGAAGGCTATGTCCACTGCGCGCCCGGATTCCGCGATCACCCCCGCGTCCTCGATGGCGCATCCGACCTCTTCGTGGAAGTCTTCGAAGAACGCGGCCGCCATGTCCGCACGGCGCTCGGCATCCCCGATATGCCCCTCAACGCCTGTATCCAACTCGGCATCTGGGCCGAAGTTGCCGCCTAAGCCGCGGACTGAAACAGCGCGAACATCGCCCCCTGCGGATCCGCCACATAAGCCATCCGCCCCACTTTCTCCATGGTCATCGGGCCGAAGATCACCTTGCCGCCCAGTTCCACCGCCTTCGCCGCCGAGGCGTCGCAATTCGCCACCGCGAAGTAGCTCAGCCAGTGTGACGGCACGTTCGGATCGCGATGCTCCACCGGCAACACCCCTCCAATCATCTGCTCCCCTGCCTGGATATGCAGATAATTGTCTCCCGGATTCTGCCCCGGCTTGATCTTCCATCCAAACAGGCCTTCATAAAACGGCACTGCCTTCTCCGGTTGCCGGCTGCTCAATTCTCCCCAGCAGAACGTGCCCGGCACGCCGTCAATCAGGGTCCCCTTGTGCATCTTCGGTTGCCACACGCTGACCACCGCCCCCGTGGGATCCTGCAGCACCGCCATCCGCCCGAAATCCATCACATCCATTGACGGACTCGCCACCGTGCCACCCAACTCCACGCATTTCGCCGTCACAGCGTCGGTATCGGCCACCTGCACGTAGATCATCCAGTGCGGCGGAATGCCTTTCGCCAGCAAGTCCGGCATCAGCGTGTAGGCCGAGGCGCAGTCCCGGCCCTCCAGTTGAAAGATCGTATACACGAAACCGGGCCCCATCGGATTGTCCTTCGCACTCCAGCCGAACAGCGCCTCATAGAAACGCTTGGCCGATTGCTGATCGCTGGTGCCCAATTCAAACCAGCAGAATTCCCCGTTCTGGTGTCCGTCGAGGTATGGCATGTTCATCAGTCTACTCGATGAAACGGTGCGGCGCAGAGGGTTTAGCGCAGGAGATCGAGGAGAGAGCGGAGTTCCTCGCGGATCGGTTCGAGCGCGGTGGCGGGGACGCCGCTACCGAACAGATCGCCCTGGATGGCCGGACGCGTGGCCACTTCCATCTTCTTCTTGCCCTTGGCGGCAGGTGGCTTGATGGCGGCTTTGCTGGCGAGGTGGTTGCGCGCGCCCTCGATGGTGAACCGCTCATCGTAGAGGAGGCGCTTGATTTCGAGAACCAGTTCCACGTCCTTGCGGCGGTAGAGGCGGTGGCCGGTACCGGATTTCTTCGGACCGAGTTGTGGGAATTCGGTCTCCCAGAAGCGGAGGACAAAGGGTTTGACCTGCGCAAGCTTGCTCACGTCGCCGATGCGGAAGTATAGCTTGTCCGGAATCTCCGGCTGGGCTTGCACCGTCGATACAGCAGGGTTCGCCATCTTCTCTAAGCAGCGAGGGGAGGCTCCTAACAATCGTATTGAAAGCA
>CALFYN010000247.1 GCA_937952345.1 uncultured Acidobacteriota bacterium | reverse complement strand
CCCAATCCCCGGATTGCAATCGAAAACGGTGCGATTCCCCGCACGTTACCCAGCGCGGTCTTCATTTCCTCCAGCCGCTCTTCCGGCCACTCCCCGATGAACTTCGTCGTGATGTGCAGATTCCCCACCGGGCTCCACCTGAGCTTCGCCGCCGGACGCAGCGCGGCCACCAGCTTTTCCAGGTTCAATTGTACAGATTCGGGCAGATCGAGACCAACGAACAACCGCATGGTAATCTCCTAGATTACCCCATGATTCTGCCGCGCAGTTTCTATGATCGCCCCACCGTCGAAGTGGCGCGCGGCCTGCTCGGCAAGATCATCGTGCATGGGGAAACCTCCGGCCTGATCGTCGAAACCGAAGCCTACATTGGCTGTCACGACGAAGCCGCCCACGCGTCCCGTGGACTCACCCCGCGCACGAAAGTGATCTTCGGCGAACCCGGCCATGCGTACGTCTATTTCATCTACGGCATGTACTATTGCCTGAATCTGGTGGCCGAGTCCGCGGGCTCGCCGGGCTGCGTGCTGATCCGGGCGCTCGAACCGGCCGGCGGCATCCCCATCATGCGCCGCCGCCGCGGTGTCGAGCGCCTCGAATCGCTCACCTCAGGACCCGGAAAACTCACCCTGGCCATGGGAATCGATCTTCGCCACAATGGCGCCGATGTCACCCGCGGCGATTTCACCGTGCGCGACACCGGCGTCCCACTCCAGCATCCCATCGCCGAAGGGCCACGGATCGGCATCCGCAAGGCCGTCGACTGGCCCCTGCGATTCTGGCTGCACGGCAACCGTTTCGTGAGCCGGCGATAGCGCCTACCACGCGTATTCCACCCCTCCGCTTCCGGGCTCCGCTCCAAACGGCTTGGTGGACCGCCCGTTCCAATTGGCGCCCATCGTTGCCTGCTCCGATTCCAAGTGGTAACAGATGACCTCCGGAATCAGCCCCCGCTTCGCGCGTGGCCACTGGATGGCGAAGAGAACATCGCCGCGCGCCGCATCCGTATGTTGCTCCGGATACGTGCTTACGCCGCTTTCTCCCGGATGCCACAACTGAAAGAACCCGATTGGCACGTAGCCTTGAAAACACTCCGGAATAACTCGTACGCCGATTTCGAAATGCCGCGTGTGGCAGAATACTTTCGCTTCCTGCTGCAATCCGGGCGTAGTCAGGAACTTCCGCCATTCCGCGTAGGAAGGCACCATGTGGCGGTCGATCCCGTAGATGAAGGTTGGGTCCAACTCGGCCTTTGTGAGGATTTGGCGAGTCAGCGGCGGCAGCATGATATCCGCGTCCATATGGACCGCCCATCCATGCAAGCTCAGCCGCGCCAGTCCGTCGTTGATGCCCGCTCCTTTGCAGAACTGCCCTTTGCGGGATTGGAGACGGTCCGTGGGTACGCACTCCACGTTCCAATACTCGCAAAGGCGGCGAGTGGCTCTGTCCTCGTGAGAGGTGACTACCACCATCTTGTCGAAGAGCAGGCGGTTGTGAGGCAAGGTTTCCGCGAGGAAATCGTGGTAACGGTCGCAGACGATGACAGCTTCGATAAACATAGAAACGTCCTTACCGGCGGTGTTTGGAAAATCGGACTCGATGGAAATAACTTGGCTGCCTTGGCGCGGCCCGCGGCTCTTCGCGGCGTGTGCGTCAGGGCTGATTCGAGAATAATGCACAGTCTTATTCCCGCAATCGCGCCGCTCACCTTCCACGCCATCCGCGGCTTTTCTTTTGTGGAGTTTACGGAGTGAAGATTTTTTTTCGAAGTTTGTGAGCGTTTCTGACTAGTCAGCTTCCGGAACCGCCGGCGAACTCGGCCAAAGCGCTTCCTTGATCTGCGCCCAACGTGTGCTGGCCACCGAAAGCCCCAGCATCAGCGCAATCACCACCGATGCCAGAATCACCGTCTGCGCCGTCGACAATCCCTGCTGCCAGAAATAGAACCACCGCCCGTAGACCAGTTCCGTATGCACCCAATAGATCAGCAGCGATGTCGTTCCCAGTTGCCGCACCCAGCTCCACCCCGTCACCATATAGGCGTTCCACAGGTAAGCGAACGCCAGCAGCATCAGGATGATCCCGGTCTTGATCAGCACCAGCCCGGGTCCGTCAATCCAGAAATCCGACTTCGGATAGAGCGAATACGGCAGATTGCTGAAGTACTGTGACCCAATCACCAGCACCAACCCAAGCCATGCGCCCCACTGCATTGCCTGCTTCAACTCCGCCGAAGGCGT
Source organism: uncultured Acidobacteriota bacterium (assembly GCA_937952345.1). Taxonomy (GTDB): domain Bacteria; phylum Acidobacteriota; class Terriglobia; order Bryobacterales; family Bryobacteraceae; genus CADEFT01. Next base: position 3,804 of record CALFYN010000247.1, on the reverse strand, counting down.
CAGCCGCAGCACGCTACCCGCGCTCACGCCGAACGCCAGAAACGCACCCCACGGGAAGAAACTGAAATTCTCAGGCCCCGGCACGAAATAGGCACGCAGAAACGGATGCACGCCGCTGGTATCGAGCGACGCGATCAGTGGCGAGATGCCCGCGATCGCCAGCCCCAGAATCGCGCACAGCCGCACCCGCTCCAGCGTCGTGAACAACGCCATCAGCGAGACAACCGCGATCCCGAAGCCCATGCAATTCAAAATATCCACCCGGAACAACGCCGTGAAATCCGCTTGCGGCATTCCAAAAATCCAAAGCTGCGCCCGGAAGGCGATCGCCAGCGCGAACAGATACCCCGCCCGCCGCATCGCGATCCACACCCGGCTCCATCCCACCAGTCCCTTCCGCTCCGTGCTCTCCATCAGGAACGCCAGCGTCACGCCCGTCAGGAACAGAAAGATCGCCGGCGGCATCCCACCCACGAATTGCGAAAGGATGTAGGCATCCTGCGTGCGCAAATCGCCGCGCGCGAAGGAATGAAACACATGCCCTTGCAGCATGATCACCGCTGCCAGGCCGCGTGTCCAATCGAGGAACGCCAGCCGGGAAGCTTTCGGAGAGGAAACCGTCAAACTACTACTTGCAGGGTTTGATTCCGGTTGGGATACAGTTGACATTTATGATGAGACTGCCTATTTTTGAGGGTATTCCCGTTTGACGTTCGCCGGGAGGTCGAGCCGGACCGCCGCGTCCGGCAGATTCGGGTCGATCTTGGTGTCCTGGTAAGTCACCAGCATGTAATCGCCCGAACCGAGATGAAACTTCTGTTGGATTGGATTCCCCGCCGTCAGCGGAAACCAGATCTCCACCTTCTGCAGATGTCCGCGAGCCTCTTCCGATTTCGGAACCAGCTCCAGCCGGGACGCCTTCGCGCCGCCCAGCGACTCCTCGCCGGTCAGCTTCAAGGTGTAGCTCTTCTGCAGATCCTTCACCGTCGATCCGAAACCGAGCAGCAGGAACTGATCCAGCAAGCGGCCGTGCTTGCCCAGATCGTATTCCTGTACCGTGTTGATCTTCGGGATGAATAACTCCGCCTTGCGCCCGCGAAAGGCCCAACTCTTCACGTCGGGAGACGTGAAATCCACCTTCACCTGCATTTCCTTCGGCTTGGTGGCTTTGATGGCGATCGTGCCCTGTTCCTCGCTGGTGTCTTTGATGACCGCCGTGTAAGAGAGGCGTCGAAGCTTCGCGGTCATACCCCGGAACGTTGCCGCGGACTGGTCGATGCGCGCCTGCAACTCCTGCAAGGTCTCGCCTTGCGCTGCCGCGCTCATCGCGCACAGAATCACCACTTTGTAGAATGCTTTCATCCTGATTGTGGGATGCCTTCCGCCCCTACTCGGTTGCGTAGGCCATGTAACCGCGTACTTCCTGTTCGGAATCGAAAATCGGCTCCAACCGGGTTACCTTATGCAATTTGCCGGTGCGGCTCCGCAGCAACTGGTTGGCGCGTTCCAGCCGTTGGCTTTCGTCAAGGTTCACAAGCAGATCCGGTTCCACCCAGAATTGCGCCACTCCCTGCTCGGAGGGAAGCATCACCACGCTCGACGCCCGCGGCTGATCGCGGAACATCGCCCTGGGGGTGAAGAAGATGAAGGCGAGAATCAGCCCCACCATCACATCGTACTGCCAGCTTGCCCGGGGAAATTCCCAAAAGATGAACTTGCGCAAAGTGGAAACCGTCCAGCCGCGGTAGCGGCCAACCGTTTCCTATCTTAGCACGCGCTAACCTCACTCGCCTTCTGCTCTCCACGCTATGCTGGTAGCAATATGGACATCACCGGACTTCTGCGTAAGGCCGGATCGGGGGATACGGGCGCGCAACAGGAACTCATGCCCGCCCTCTATTCCGAGCTCAAGAAACTCGCCGCCGGCCATCTCAAGAACGACTGGTCCGTCACCCTCAGCGCCACGGGGCTCGTCCATGAAGCTTACCTGCGCATGGCCGGCAGCCTGAACCAGGATTTCGAGAACCGCTCCCATTTCTTCGGCATCGCCTCCCGCGTCATGCGCAACGTCCTCGTCGATCTGGTCCGTTTCAACAAAGCCCAGAAGCGCGGCGGCGGACTTGTTGTCCAGCTCGAAGATTATGGCGATGTCGGAGCGAAACGCCCGGACCACCTTCTCGATCTCGACAATGCCCTCAAACGTCTCGCCGATTCCCACCCCCGCGCCGCCGAACTCATTGAAATGCGTTTCTTTGCTGGGATGAGCGTCGAAGAGTGCGCAACAGCCCTCCGCATTTCCGGCGTCACTGTCCGCCGCCAGTTACGATTCGGACAAGCCTGGCTCCAGCGCGAACTCGAAAAGACCGTTTCTCGCTGAATCGCCGCGCCCGAACGCCGGCGGAGGGTCCATCCAGCCTATCCGCCGGTCTTGTCCGTCCATTCGATATCCTGTAGCAAATGGATATCACGGTGCTGCTGCGCAAAGCCGGCGAGGGGGACACCGATGCCCGCCAGCAGCTTGTCCCCATCCTCTACGCGGAGCTCAAGAAACTCGCCGCCGGCCACCTTCGCGGCGGATGGTCCGTTACGCTCAGTGCCACCGGCCTCGTCCACGAAGCCTACCTCCGCATGGCCGGCGCGGAAGGAACTGCGTTTGAGAGCCGCTCCCACTTCTTCGCCATGGCGTCCCGCGTCATGCGCAATGTTCTCGTCGATATGGTCCGCTACACCAAGGCGGAAAAGCGTGCCAAAGCCCTGACCGTTCACCTCGAAGATTGCGGCGATATCGGCAGCGGCGCTAGTGATATCCTGCTCGAACTGAACGATGCCCTCGACCGCTTTGCCCTCGAACACTCCCGCGCCGCGCAAATCATCGAGATGCGATACTTCGCCGGTATGACCGTTGAGGAATCCGCCGCTGCTTTGTCCATTTCCCCCGCCACCGTCCACCGCGAACTCCGTTTCGCCCAAGCCTGGCTCCATCGGGAACTTGCCCGCCAGTAACCGCTACCTGCTGGCCCGCAGTTGCCCCTCGACAAATCCACTGGCCGGTAGCCGCCTCGCCCATATCTGCCAGATCGCCTGGTCCTTTTCTCTCCACGCCGCCGACTCGTTCGTCTCCCCCAATCGCGCCAGCGCCCGGTAGGCCTCGGAAAACGCCAGAGCCCATTGCAAATCAGCATCCGCCTGCCGGCCTCCCCCTTCATACCCCATGGCGATTTCCTCCCAAACCTGTCTCGCCTGGTCACGATTGCCCCGCGCCTCTTCCAACTCCGTCTTGGCCCGTAACGCCGAAGCGCCGTAACTTCCCGGCTCCAACTTGCCCGGATAGATCTTTCTCTCGCGCAGAATCCGAAGCAGTTCCTCCAGCCGCGCCGCTGCTTCCTCCAAGCGCCTCAGCCGCACCAGCGCCCGTACCGAGCCCGCCATCATGTGCAGCTTCTCCGTATTGTTGACATGTTGCGCCGGCAATTCGTTGCGCCATCGGTACGCCTCGTCATACAAAGCCAGCGCCGACGCCGCATCGGTTTCCAGCCGCAGCGAGGCCAGTTCTGCCGCGGCGCTCGCCAGATTGTTCCGCGTGGCTGTGTCCTCGGCATCGGACTTCGCCAGTTCCCTCGCCAGTGTCATCGATCGCTCCAGCAACGCGCTCGCTTCCGCCCAACGCCCCATGCTGATTCCTTCGCGCGACCCCAGAACCCGCGCCTCCTGGTACAGCGCCCAAATCAACAATCGCCCCGTCGATAGCGTTGGCTCCTTCTCATACCTCTGTTCGATCACCCTCCGTCCCTCTCTCGCTTGCTC
>CALFYN010000246.1 GCA_937952345.1 uncultured Acidobacteriota bacterium | reverse complement strand
AGCGCAAGCTCGAAGCCAAGCGCCGGGAAGAGGAAGAGGCTCGCAAGAGAGCCGAGAAGCAGCGCCAACAGGAGGCTCGCAAGAACCAGCCCGAACCCGTGGCCCCTGTTTCTGTTCCCGAACCTGCCGCAGCGCCCAGCCGCAGGTGGATCGGCATCGCCGCCGCCGTAGCCTTGGTAGCTGCGGGAGGCGGGATCTACTTCGCCACACGTCCAGACACCACGGAAACCACGGCCGTGGTCACACCGACTCCGACTCCAGCGCCGACAGCCGCACCGACCGCGGCGCCTACGCCCCCACCGCCGACTCCGACTCCGCCACCTGCCACTGTGGCGCAAGGCACTCTGGCCGTATCCGCGGGCGTTTCCGGGGCGGATGTTCTGCTCGATGGCCGGCGCATCGGGGCAACCGATGCTTCCGGCAACTTCCGGGCGCCTGTCGAATCGAAGCGCTATGCCGTCCGCGTGGAAAAGCCGGGCTATGAGCCCGTGGCTCCGCAGAATATCACTGTGCCGAAGGACGGGCAGCAGCAGGTCAGCTTCAAGCTGGTGGTGATGGAAGCAACACTCGCTCTTCGCGGGGCAACCCCGGGGGCACAGGTGAAGATCGATTCACGGCCCGCGGGAACGGTCGGTCAGGATGGCAGCTTCAATAGCCGCCTTGCGCCGGGGGATCACTCCATCGAGCTGAGCAAGGATCAGTTTCAGGCTCGCACCATCCGGCGCAGTTTCGATCCCGGACAGACGGTGACATTCGACCGCAACGAGGTCAATCTCACGGCCATCCCCAAGGTCGATCCACAGGCAGCCGTCGCACAGGAGTGGGAGAAGCTGAAGGGCTCCCGCGACATCGCGCAGTTGGAAGACTTCACGCGACGCCACCGCGGCAATCCGCTGGCGCGCAACGCCGAGGAGCGTGTGACGGAGCTTCGATGGGATGCCGTCGATAAGAAGAACATCGCCGCCTTGCGAGACTATGCGGCGAAGAATCCCAACAGCCCGTATGCGCGGACGGCGGCGGACAGCATCGCGCGGCTGGAGTGGGATGCGCTCGATAAGAACAATCTGAAAGCCTTGCAGGAGTTTCGCCAGCGCCATCCGCAGGGCGAGAATGCCGCCCGCGCCACTCGGGAGATTGAGCGTCTGGAGCAGAAGGCCGCCGCGGACCGGAAACAGGCCGAGGACAAGGCTAAGACGGACGCCCTGAAGGGCGAACGCGATGCGGTGTTGCAGACACTGGCGCGGTTCACTTCGGCCATCGGCCGTAAGGACTCCGCCGGGATGTCGGCAATCTATCCCGGTTCGGACCGCCAGTGGAAAGATACGTTCGCCAATAAGAACTTCACTGTCACCATGACGCTGACTCCCGTGGGGGAGCCGGCGATCAATGGCGACAGTGCCTCGGTGACTTGCGATCAGCAGACCAAGACGGTCGACCGGGGCAAAGATCTGGGAGGAGCGACGCGGAGGGTTCTCGTCACGCTGGCCAAGCGTGGCGGAAATTGGATCATTCAGGGTATGAAGTGATGCCTTTCGCCGCTCGTTTTCGCTAGTACAAGAGAGGGACGGGTACACTAAAGCTATGACTATTTCGAGGATGCTATTGTTTGGACTCGGCTGCGCCGGCTTGGGACTTGGACAGACGGTGCCAGCGTCGAATCAGCTCATCTTCGCCTACCCCCAGGCGATGAGCGGACTGGGCATATTCGGACTGCGGAATCGGATTGAAGTGTTTGACTCGACGGGAAACATTTCGCAGCAGTTGATTACCGCGGTCGGTTCGGAGGGGAACTTCGTGAACCTGCGTCCGGCGGGCCTGGAGCGGCCGCTGAACGTCGGGATTGCGTCGCAGCTCTCTGCGTTGCCGATTGCCTCCCCTGCTTCGGGAGTCATCTTTAAGGAAGATCCAGCCACCGGAGCGATGCTTCCTTCCTCCGACAGCCTGGGGCCGATTCTCACCGAGCGCGCGGAGACGATTGGAAAGAAGCGGTTCTTCATGGGTTTCACGAGGCAGCAATTCCGCTTTGACCGGATCGAAGGGCAGCCGCTTGGAGCGGTGCAGAATCTCTATGCCGGTGGCGATCCGACCAACGTGACGCAGAACGGCCGGGCGCAGACAACGGCTCCGATGGTGTTCGGAACGCAGGTTGACCTGCGGCTGGATCAGAACGTGGCCTTCTTCACCTACGGCTTGACGAACCGGCTGGATATTTCGACGGCTTTGACGTGGGTGAACTCGACGATGTCGGTGGTCGGCTACAATGCGCGGCAGATCAACTCCGGCAACCCCGGCGACGGCGGCACCTGCTGGTGCGCGGCGACCCTGGACATTCGCGCTTCGCAGAACGATCCGGGCGGGTTAGGCGTAGCCGGGTTGCAGCGTGACGTATTCGGTCGTGCGCGAAGCCAGTCGACGGGCATCGGCGACACCATCATTCGTGTGAAGGGCACCGCTGTTGAACGCAAGCACTACGCTCTTGGTTTGGGCGCCGACCTGCGTCTGCCCACGGGCGATGAGTACAACTATCACGGTTCCGGCGCGGTCGGATTCAAGCCTTTCGCGGCCTTGTCGCTGCATTCGGGCAACCTTGGCCCGGTGCGCATCTCGCCGCACTTCAACATCGGTTACACGTTCAACGGCAATAGCATCCTGGCGGGCGATCCGGTGACCGGGACGAAGGAACGCATTCCGAATCAATTTAACTGGTCGATGGGCGCGGCGATCGCGGCTTCGCGGCACGTGACCTTCGTTGCGGACCTGATGGGAATGCGGTTGCTCGATTCCTACCGTCTGATCAATTCCTCGGTGGGTGGACGCGGAACCAGCGTGGGTGAAGCACGCGGATTGACGCTGGCGCCCGGCAAGCAGTCCTTCGATATGACGAACGGCTCATTCGGCGTGAAGCTGAAGATTGCCGGGAATCTGGTGCTGACGGCGAACATGCTGGTGGCGCTGGATGATTCCGGATTGCGCGACAAGTACGTGCCGCTGTTCGGCATTGCGCACTCGTTCTAAGTTCAGAACGCCCGCTGGAGGATCTCGAGGAGTTCCCCTTCGGTGAGCGAAACCGGATTGGCCTTCATGCTGCTCGCTTGCGCGGCTTTGGAGGCGATGTCCGGAAAGTGCTCAGGCTCGATACCGTATGTCCGGAGAGGAGGAATCGCCAACTGGCGGCAGGTTTCCTGAATCCAGTCGATTCCTTGCACGAGATCTAAGACCTGTTGGTAACGCCCCAGGGCCTGGCTCTGGGGCGTTCTTGCGTTGAGCGCCCGGAGGTTTACTTCGATGACGTGCGGCAGCAGCGCGGCGCAGACGGCTCCGTGCGGTGCTTGATACATGCCTCCGATGGGTGCGGCGAATCCGTGCACCGCGCCGAGTCCGGCATTGGCCAGCGCCATGCCGCTGTAGAGGCTGGCGAGCGACATGGCGGAACGTGCTTCGAGATTCGCGCCATGGTGGAAGGCTGGGCGCAGATGCGCCTTCGCGAGGCGGATGCCATCGATGCACAGCATGTCCGTGATCGGGTTCGCGCGCAGGCAGACGTAGGGTTCGATCAATTGTGTCAGTGCATCGAGCCCTGTGCTGGCCGTAACGTCTTGCGGCAAGCCGAGCGTCAGATCGGGGTCGACGATTGCCAGGCGGGGGAGCATGGACGGGCTGCGCAAACTTGCTTTGACGTGATGTTGCGGAGATGCGACCACGGCGTTGCGTGTCGCCTCGGACCCTGTGCCCGCGGTGGTGGGCACTGCGATGAACGGCAATGACGGGGATTCGAAGGGCTTACCGTGGCCGACGACTTCCAGGTAGTCGAGCGGCTCACCGGAGTTGGCCAGTAGTACGGCGATCGCTTTGCCCGCGTCGATGGCGCTGCCGCCGCCAATGGCGATGACGAGGTCACATGCTTCGGTTGTGGCGTGTTGGACGCCGGCGCGAACCTGATCGACCGTTGGTTCGCCGCTGGTGGTGAACCATGCCGCGTCAAGTCCTTGGACATGGCTTCGGACGCGGTCTGGAGAGCGTCCGGTGACGACAAGGGCGCGGCGGCCCATTGTCTTCGCGGCCGGTGCGAGGTCGCGAACCGTGCCCGCGCCGAACAGGATACGCTGGGCAGTGGCGAACTCGAAGCGCACTTACCAGCCCTCGTCGTTGGGGCAGACGTTGGTGTATTTCATGCTGGAGCGCTGCTCGGCCATCATCGGGGCTACGGTGTCGCGCCAGCGCAGGTAGTGGGCGGTTTCCTTGTGGGCCGCGGTGGCTTCGACGGAGCGATAGACTTCGGTGAGCAGGAAGCGTGTGGGGTCGTCCTGTTGCTGCAGGACATCGAAGCGGGCGATGCCGGGCTCCTGAACGCTGTGGGTGGCGTTGTCGATGGTGGCGGCGCGGAAAGCCTCAATGAATTCGGGCTTTACGTGGACGTAGACTTGAACGATCAGCATCAGTGAATAGTCTAACTATAATGAAGGCATGGCAACCGGCACGCTGATGACCGCCGAACAATTCGACCGGCTTCCGGCCGTGGAAGGACGGAAGTCTGAGTTGCTGGAAGGAGAGCTTGTTGAATTGTCCAGCGCTACCTTGCTTCATAACTACATTCTGTTGATCCTCGGCACCACGCTGGTTCCTGTGCTGTCACGGCTGAGGCTTGGGGTGGCAGTTCCAAATACCGAGTTCATTTTCGGAGACAGCCGCTTTCAGCCCGATCTCGCTGTGCTGCTCGGCGACAAATGGAAGCACTGGGATCTGGAGCGAGTTCCGGTAGACCTGACTCCGGAGATCGCGGTAGAGGTGATATCGCCGAGCGAATCGGCGACGCATGTTGAGCGCAAGACGCGGATCTACCTGGAGCATGGCGTTGCCGAAGTGTGGTGCATCTATCCAGACGATCGCCGGGTCTACATTCACCGCCAGGATTCGATCCGCATGCTGAAAGAAGATGAAACGCTGTCCACTCCTTTGCTGCCGGATTGGTCGGTGACGGTGCGGGATCTGTTTCCCGTTCAGTAGTTGCGGAAGGGGCCGCGCGGTTCGGCGGCATCCATCTCTTTCCGCCAAGCGTCCCACTTGGATTTCATGGTGGCGAACATGGCGGGGTTTTCCTTGGAAAGATCGTGTTTTTCGCCGAGGTCCGCGGAAAGGTCGAAGAGGCTGGCGCCTTCGCTGGTTTCGACCCATTTCCACTGACCGGATCTGGCGGCTTTATCGGCCTGGCGCTGCCAGAAGAACTCCGTGCGCGTGGATTGCGCTTTGCCTTCGAGCACGGGCATTAAGTTGAACCCGTCGAGCTTCACGCCGCGTGGCGCGCCGGCTCCAGCGATGGCGAGGAATGTGGGGAAGAACTCAAGGGTGCTGGCGAAGCCGCGGTTGACCGTGCCCTTGGCAATGCGTCCCGGCCAGCGGGCAATCATGGGGATCCGCAGGCCACCCTCGAACATCTGGGCTTTCCTGCCGCGCAGAGGGCCGTTGAAAGCAGGGCCTGTACCGCCGTTGTCGCTGGTGAAGATGACCAGCGTGTTGTCCTCCTGTCCCATCGCTTTGATCTCGGCGAGAATGGCGCCAACGGCGTCGTCGAGATGGGTGGTCCATGCCGCCGTCTGGGCGATGTTTTTGGGGAGATGCTTGTACATCTCCATATATTTCGGTTCTTCCTGTGGATCGTCTTTGTGGAAGGTGGATGCTCCGTGGGGGGCGTTGAAAGGCAGGTAGAGGAAGAACGGCTTGCCGCGAGTTTGTTTGAGGAAGCCGAGCGCTTCGCGGAGGAAGAGGTCCGTGGCGTGGCCGTTCTCTTTGATGCGCTCGTTGCCGCGGAACATGGAGGGAACGCCGTAGCGTTCGTGCGTGTAGTAGTCGATGCCGGTGTTGGCGAAGCCGTAGTAGAAGTCGAAGCCGCGCTGCAGGGGGAGGAAGCGTTTGGCGCGTCCACCGTCCCACTTGCCGATGACGCCGGTGGTGTAGCCTGCTTGCTTGAGTGCCTGCCCGATGGTGACCTCGCGCGTGTCCATGCCGATGGTCATTTCGGGCGAGACGGCGTAGGTCTCTTCGGTGTACTGATACTTCCAGTTGACCTCGTTGTTGCGGATCATGTCGTAGAGGCCGTTGCGCTGCGGATAGCGTCCGGTGAGGATGGACGATCGAGACGGTGTGCAGGCGGGCCAGGACACGACGAAGTCGGTGAAGCGCATGCCTTCGGCGGCGAGGCGATCGATGTTCGGCGTCTTGATCTGCTGGTTGCCGAAACAGCCGATGCCCGCGTAGCCGAGGTCATCGGCGACGATGAGGACAATATTGGGCCGGCGCGTTTGCGCTGATGCGGCGGCCGCGAAGGGTGCGGCGAGTGTCGTCTTGAGCCAATCTCTACGGGTCATGGGAACGCTCTTCTGTTATATCCCAGACGGGTGTGGAGGTTGGCACGACGATTGCAATCAGTTCCCCACTCCCCAACGCACATCTATGAAGAAACGACGAGAGACCGAGATTTTGCTGGCTCGGCGTCTGCGGGATGGGGAATCCGGACTGTTTGATCAGTTTGCCTCTTCCATCGGGACGAGGCTGCTGCAATATGGCCTGATGATCTGCCGCCGCAGGGATGATGCCGAGGACATCGTGCAGGACACGTTGATCGAGGCGTACCGGCGTTTTCCGCAGTTGCGGACACCGGAAAAGGTGCATGCCTGGTTCTTCCGCATTGCGCGGAATGCCTGTTTGATGCGGCGCAGAAAGCACATGCAGCACGGGCCGGCGATTTCTATTGACTATGCCATGAATGTGATGGACCCGTGCTCGCTGCCGGAGGTCGAACTGCTGCGCCGGGAAAGCGCCGGGGCATTGGCGCAGGCGCTGGAGGCACTGCCGGAGGATCAACGGATGCTAATCCTGTTGCGGTACTTTGAGGGGCTGACGACGGAAGAAGCGGCTGAGGTGTTGGAGATGACCCCGGATGCGGTGAAGACCAAACTTTACCGCATCCGGGGCGCGATCCGGAAAAAATTACTGGCCGGAGCGGTTACGGGTTAGGCCCGCGGTGGCAATCGTAGCAGCCGATCATCCGGCCCTTGGCGAAGCTGCGAGTGCCCCATTCGGTTTTGAATGTGCGATTCGTGGAGGCCTTGGAGAGGACTGTGCCGCGGTAGTCCGCGCCGTGACAGGTGCGGCATTGAGCAGCATTCTTCTCGGCCGGATCTTCGTGCTTGTCCACCCAGTACTGTCCCACCGGGTGCATGCCGTGCGGCCCTCCGGTGACGGTCTGCGGGACTTCGGAATGGCAGGCCGTGCACTCGGTGAGCGTGCCGGCATAACCCTGCAGGCGGATGGACTGGAGATTGTCATTGACGTGCGAACTGGGATATTCGGCGTGCGTGGAGCCATGGCACGATTCGCACTGCAATCCGCCGTGACCTTTGGAGAAGCGATACAGATCCAAGCCCGTGGCCGGGGTGTTGGCATTGGTGGCGAAGGTCCGATTCACAGCCTGGCGGAGTATGGTGCCGCTGGTGAATGCCGATGTGTAGCGAATCTGGCCGTTGTTCTGGAGCGCGGTGCCGGTGTGGCAATTCTGGCAACTGGGCTCCTGCAGCCAGCCCTGGCGGTTGGAGGCTCCCACGGCACTCATGTTGCCGTGACAGCTCTGGCACTGCATGAGCATGGAACCATCGGGTGCGAGGGCGTTGCCCATGGCGCCGCGGAGGCACTTTGTCTCCGAGCCCGGATGGCAGCGGTAGCAAGCGGAACGGTTATTGTCGGCATCGAGGACAAGGTTATTGGTGGGATCTACTACGTTGGCATGGCGGCGGTGTACTGCTTGTGTGAGCGGGGAAACGCCGGGTTGGCCTGTGCCGGGTAGAGCGTTGGATGCATGGCAACCGGCGCAAAGAGCGGGCTTGCCCGCGGCGGCTGAGGCGAGCAGCGTGGTGCCACGGCGCTCATCGTGGAGTTTCAGCACGTTCGTTTTGAAGTCTTTTTCGGGGTCGCTGAGGAATGCCCATCCAGAGGTGGGACGCGCGGTAGTAGGGAGTCCGGAAGCGTGGCAGGCGCGGCAGTCGAGCTCATCGGACACGGGGAGAACGATCTCTGTGCGCGCCAGTTCGCGGCCGGAGGTGTTGCGTGCGACGACACGCACCATCGGATAGTAGTTCTTGTTTCCGGCGTCGTCGTAAGGGCCAATCGGTACGCCTTCGGCGGTGAACCAGTTGAATGGGGAATCGAAACGCATGCTTTGCGGACGGTTGGTTGGACCCGGCATGGGGAAGCCCGCCAAGCCCATATCCGGGGCGAGGGTTGTGCCAAAGAGTGGCTGCACAAAAGACCAGAAATCTGTTTTGCCGATGGTGGTGCGGTTGATGGAGCCCGTGGGATCGGCAACGGCTTCATAGGTGAGCCTGACACCGGATCCGGACTTGATGAGCTTTCCCTTGCTGTCGAGGACATGGGCATGGAATGTATTGAAGGGCGGGAGGATGGAGTAGAGAGAGTAATCCTTGCCATCCATGCAGTGCATGCCCAGGTCATTCCAGCCGATGACCTTGTAGGTTTCGGTTCCGCGTTGCGCCGCAAGCGGCGATAGTAATACTGAACAAATAAGTATGAACCGGTGGTACATTTGCGCCTCCTATCAAGCACCGATGGTGCTTTACCGAGAAGGTGCGCAGTACGCGGATCGGTAACGGTACTACGTGAAATTTTTCGCCGTCTCAGGTTAGAACCTGATGCGGCCTTGGATCTGAATGAAGCGGTTCCGGGTATTCGTCTGCGAAGTGACAATCCCGAAGTTTGTGGATGTGGGATTCACGTCCGGTCCGGCGAATTGCGTCCGGTTGGAGACGTTGATGGCTTCGAAGCGAAGCTGGAGGGCGATGCGCTCGGTGAAACGGACGTCGCGTTGGAGGTTGGCGTTCCACTGATTGAGGAAGTCGGCGCGGATGCCATCCAGGCGTGTTGGAAACACGCGTACGTGATAGGCTCCGGGTTGTGCGTTGGCGGGGCGTACGAATCCATCAGTATTGAACCAGAGGCTGAGGATCTGATCAGCGGAACCGATGTTGTCGAGGTTGCCCTGATAGAAGAGATTGCCCCAATTGAGCAGCGGGCCGGGTTGGAACTCGTAGGTGGCGGCGATCTGCCATCCGCCGGCGACGTGGTTAAGCGCGCCGCGCTGGAGCCATTTGCGCCCGCGGCCAAAGGGGAGTTCGTAGATACCCGTGCCGGTGATGCGATGCGGACGGGCGTCGTTGCTTTCACGGTACGTGGGTGCGGTGTCGAACTCGTTCCAGAAGAAATCGGCCTCACGGGTGCGGAGGTACGTATAGCCGAAGTTCATCATGAAGCCTTGTGCGAAACGCTTTTGCAGGACCGTCTCGACGCCGTGGCTGCGCACCTTGCCGACATTGGTCATGTCGTTGTTCAGGCCATTCATATGCGGGAAAGCACGGAGGAGTTGGTTACGGCGGATGGTGGGGCTGGTGAAGAAGCCGAGAGTGCTCATGTCCTGATAGAGCACGGGATCGGATGCGCGCAGATCGGCGAAGTTGGTAATGCGGAACGGATTGGTGACGTTGGCATTCATGCTGGAGAGGATCTGGTCGTTACGGCGGTCGCCGGTGGACCAGAACTGTTCGGGCAGCGGGGACAGCGTCCGGCTGAGCGGAACGCGATCCGAGTAGGAACCGGAGTAGGCCACGTCGACCATGATGTTGGTGGCGAGCTGTCGTTGAATGCCGATGCGCCAGCGCTGCTGCCGGGCATGGCGGAGATTGAAATCGGAAAAGGTCCAACCACGTCCGGCGCGAGACATTGCGCCGAGGGAACTGCGCAGCGGTTCGTCGAAACGTGTGCCGTTGGCGCGGACGGGGAAGGGATCGGCGATGGGTGGAACGCCCGCTCCGGGATTGCCAACCAGCCAGTTCACGCCGAAGTCATTGGAGATGATGGTGGAGGTGGCGCGGGAAAAGCCGGTCTGATCGGGCCCCTCGTTGAGGACGTTGAGGGTGTCGTAGAAGAGGCCGTAGCCACCGCGAATCACTGTCTTCGAATCGACTTCGTAAGCGAAGGCGGCGCGGGGGAGCCACATGAGTTCGTTGCGCCAGATGCGGCGTGAGGCGCCATTGACGTTGGGATACGTGTTGCCGCCCTGAATGACGAATTGCGAGGCGGGCAGTTCGGGAATCGGAGTGCGTGCGTAGGCGGCTTGGGCGCCGCCGGCGATGGGGAGTTGCGCGGATGGATCGAACCATCCAATCATGCGGTCATAGCGCTCGTTGGGACCAAGTTCGTATTCCATGCGCAGGCCGAGGTTGAGAGAGAGCTTACGGGAAATGCGCCAGTTGTCCTGCGCGTACCAGGCGAAGAACGGGTTGAGCATCGCGTAGCTGTCGTTCGTCGCGACGGACATGCCGGCGGGGATGCCCATGAGGAACGATGCCCAGCTATGAGCCAGGGGGCCCGCGGGTGTGAAGTTGTCGTCGTTCTTGCGGGTC
>CALFYN010000245.1 GCA_937952345.1 uncultured Acidobacteriota bacterium | reverse complement strand
CGATGTCGGCGGGAATGGGAGGCGGGGTTCGCTGCATGTCCGGGATGGGTGCGGACAGATCGAGCGGGCGTGAGACACGGTCGAGGGGGTCGTAGGCGCCGGTTTCGTACTCATAGCGTAAGCCCATATTGATGGTGAGGTTTTTGTTCACCTTGAAGTCGTTGTGGACGAACAGGCCGTAGAAGGAAGTGCGGGGCTGCTGTAGCGGGATGTGCTGCGCCATGGAATCGTCGCCGAGAGCACCGAGCAGGAATGTGGCCCATGCATCGCCGCGGAGCCTGGTGTTGGGCGCCTGGAAGGTATCGGCTGTAAGGGCGGGGCCGAAACGGAAGTTCATCAGATTCGGACGAACGGAACTGCCGCGCAGAAGCCGGCTTTCGCCTCCGAATTTGAAGTAGTTGCGGCCGATGTTCTTGGAAACGCGTCCGCTGTAGTTGTAACTTTCCGGATGCTGAAACCAATAGCCGCCCTTGCCGAAGCTGGCTGTGCCAACACCGGAGACGATCAGGTTCGGGTAGTAGACCGCGGGAATGCCCGGCAGATAGGATTGAAACCATTTATTGGACCAGAACTGATCGAGGCCCGCAGCACCGATGGCGGTGGGGGAATCGAAATCGTCGTTGAGGCTGGCGTAGCTCCAGCGGAAATTGACGACCGTGGATGCGTTCATGGTCCAGACGGCGTCGGCGGCGATGTTGCGGGAATTCATGACTCCGCCGTTGTCGTCTGTCATGGCTGGGGAGTTATTGGGGGTGTAATTGTTCTGGCTGAGGTCGGTGCGGAAGCGGCTGTAGCGGCCGAAGACCTTCCACTTGTCGTTGACGTTCCAGTCGGTGCGATTGTTGAAGTTCCAGTTGTAGAGATACCAGAAATAGGCCTGCTTGTAGTTCTGCACGCCGGTGATATTGTCGCCGGGGTTGTTCGGCTGCCAGATATCCTGCATGAAGCGGGCCGAGAGTGGATCGATGCGGGATCGCGGAATCATGTTGCCGGCAAACGGGGTGCGGGAGGCTACGCCGGCCGCGTTCAGTTGAGTGGTGAAGGGATCGAAGATGGCGCGGAGTCCACCGTCGGGATTGAACGAGCGCGAGAAATCGCCCTGACGTTCGAGATCGGTGGGCAGCGTCATGATGGCGTTGCGGGGATCTTTGGTGGCCCAGCGTTCGAACGAAACAAAATTGAACAATTTGTTTTTGATGATGGGGTTGCCCAACGTGCCGCCGTAGATGTGATTCCGGACGAGGTTCTTGGCGCGGACGACGGAGTTGG
>CALFYN010000244.1 GCA_937952345.1 uncultured Acidobacteriota bacterium | reverse complement strand
TCGGCTCAACTCCCATTCAAGCGGAGGACTCATGCCGCACTTCACGAAAAACACACCTCCAAGCACATTCATGCTTCGTGGCATCTTCAATTGCAGATGGACGTTCCGTGAAACCTTTCTTGTGTAGCGACACTTGACAAGGCATCCCGTGCGCACGTAACCTGTGTGATGTGAACCTCACTTTGTCCGTCGATGAAGAGGTCGTCGCCAGGGCTCGCCGCAAGGCGGACGCCATGGGCACTAGTGTCAACCAACTGGTGCGGGAATACCTGGAGCAGCTGGCAGGAAAGCCTGACCGCAAGTCAGATGCCGAAGAATTCATCCGCCTTTCCCGTTTGGCAAAGGGAGACTCCCGCGGATGGAAATTCCAGCGTGACGAAGCCCACGAGCGCCGATGAAAAAGCCCTCCTTCATCGATACCAACATCTTTGTTTATACCGACGATGCCTCCAATCCGAAGAAGCAGTCCCGGGCGATCGAACTCATTTCACAATTACAGGAAAGCGGGACAGGAATCGTGTCTCTTCAGGTTCTACAAGAGTACTTCGCCATCGCCACCCGCAAACTCGGAGTACCGTCCGAGATAGCCCAGCGCAAAGTGGAGATTATGGGCAGAATGCCCTTAGTCCGCTTCCATCTCGAAGACGTCGTCCGCGCCATCGAATTGCACCGCCTTCATCACATCTCGTTCTGGGACGCGATGATCATACATGCCGCCCACATCAGCGGCGCGGAAGTCCTGTACAGCGAGGATCTGCAACAAGACTGGCGTATAGGCTCACTTCGCGTAGTCAATCCCTTCCGCACCCGAAGCTGATTCGCGTACCCATCCCCCACCCCGCAAGTGTACAATCTCTGAATCGGAGCAACCCCTGCAAAACCAGGAAGAAATCGTCGCCCGCCTGCACCAGTCCTACTCCACGCGCGTCTATTTCCTCGCCCTCCGCGAACTCCGCTCCCCTTCCGCCGCCGAAGACGTCGTCAGCGAAACCCTCCTCCGCGTCATGCAAGCCGTCCGCGCCGACCGCATCATCACCCCGGAAGCCCTTCCAGGCTTCGTCGCCGGCACCGCCCGCAACGTCATTCAGGAATTCCGCCGCAAGGATTCCCGTACCGCCCCCCTGGGTGACCGCGACGCCGAGGCCCCGCACCACGAACCCGTCGACCACACCCTCCGCCGCGCCATCCAACTTGTCCTCGCCCGCATGAAGCCCCGCGAACGCGAATTGCTCCGGCTATATTATTACGAAGACCTCTCCAAGGAAGAGATCGCATCCCAACTCGACATCGATCCGGAACGCGTCCGCCTCATCAAATTCCGCGCCCTCAAATCGTTCCGCGATTTCTATGAGCGCCTCAAGAACATGGGGAAAGCATAATGTTGCTACAAAACGCGCATTCGAATCACCTAAAGGCAAGAACGGGCCAATGACCCACGAAGAAATCGAGCGGCGCGACATCGCGGAGGAATACGTCCGGGGACGGCTCAACGCCCAGGAGCGCGCCGCCTTCGAAGATCACTACTTCGCTTGCGACGCCTGCTTTGAAAACGTCCAGCGCTTGCAGCAATTCGCCGCCGGCATACACGACGCCGCTCAAACCGGCGCTCTCCCCCCACTCACAAACACCAACTGGCTCCAACCCGCCTTCTACGCAGCCGCCGCCGCTGCCGTCGCCATGGCCGCCGGTCTCGGCTGGACCCTCCTCCGCGAACGTCCCCGCCTCGAAGCCGAAATCACACACTATCGCGACGCCAGCCGCGCCCAACAGCGCAGAGTGACGGAACTCGAAAGCAAGTTGTCCGCCCGATCCGCCTCCGCCAACCTCCCCCTCCTCATGCTCGAAGCTACCCGCGCCCAGCAGTCCCCCAAATTCTCCGTCCCCCCGGACGCCGAACAAATCGCCCTCTGGATGGAGCCTCCCCCCGCTCCCACAGCCACACTCTACCGCCTCGAAATCGCCGATCCCGCCGGCCGCGTCATGCACGTCATCGAAGGCGCCCGCACCAACACCTACGGAGCCCTCTCCATCGCTCTCCCCGCCCAACCCCTGCACCCGGGAACCTACACCGCAAGGCTCTATCGCACACCCGCCGGCTCACCCCTCATCGCCGACTACCGCTTCGAAATCGTCAGGTAACCATGCTCCTCCTCCTAGCCCTAACAGCTTCCCTGTCCGCACAGACTCTGGTTCCGGGCCAGCCCGCCTCCGCAACCCTGGGCGAAAAGCAATCCCAAAAATTCGCCCTCTCCGCCACCACCGGAAGCTTCATCCATCTGCAGGCCGAACCCGGCCGTTCCGACATCGTCCTTACCCTCTACCGCCAGAACGGTTCCCCCGTCGCTTCCGTCAACCGCTGGGCCGAAGGCATCGAAGAAATATTTGTCCTCGCCCCCGCCGATGAGTCCCTCACCGTCAGCGTGTTCAACCGCGGGCCAGGACAATCCACGTTCACACTGCGCGCAACCACACGCCCCGCCGATGAGCCCGCCCGCCACTGTGCCGCCGCCTTCCAGAAAAGCTGGATCGATCGCGCCGCGGCCAAAGGCACTCCCCTGCAACAGGCGCGAGCCAACATCCCCATCCTCGAAGCCGCCCGCACGGACTGGCAGCG
>CALFYN010000243.1 GCA_937952345.1 uncultured Acidobacteriota bacterium | reverse complement strand
GCCACGTTGGTCCAGGTCGATCCATTGCAGCAACTCGGTTGTGCCACGGGTTGCTGTTCCTTGCGCCGCCAGAATCGCCAATCCATGTAGGATAGGTTAGCTGCTTGTGAAACACGGCAACACCACCGCGCCCGGACTTGTACAGATCGAAACCGCCGACCGGCATCTGCTCGACGGCATCGCCACGGCCATGCAGGAGGCGGCGCGCCGCAGCGGGGATTGGCTCGCCTGCCGCCCGGGGTGTACGCAATGCTGCATGGGCACGTTCGACATCACGGCGCTCGACGCCATGCGCCTGCAACGCGGGTTCGCGGCGCTGGCCACCGCGGATCCGCCACGCGCCGAACAGGTTCGCGCACGCGTTGCCGCGTATCCCACAACAGATTTGGATGAAGCCCCGTGCCCTGCCCTCGATCCGCACAGCGGCCTTTGCGATCTCTACGAATGGAGGCCCGTCACCTGCCGCGTATTCGGCCCCGTCACACGCGTGGAGGAAGGGCTCGCCGCGTGCGAACTCTGCTACACCGGCGCAACGGAAGAAGAGATGGCCGCCTGCGCCGTCGACTTCGACCCCGAGCACCACGAAGCGGCGATCCTCGCAACGCTCGGCGAGGAAACCGCCACCACCGTCGCCGAGGCACTCAAGCCACTGTGTTCTTGAGAATCCCGATTCCTTCGATCTCCACTTCCACCACATCCCCCGGCGACATCTTTTTTGTCGAACCCGGAGTTCCGGTGAAGATGACATCCCCAGGCTCCAGCGTCACAAACTGGCTGATGAAGCTGACAATGGTGGGGCAATCGAACAGCAGATCGCTGGTGAGTTGCTTCTGCACGCTCTGCCCGTTCAGCCGCGTCTCCAGTTGCAGCTTGCCGTAGTTGAGCCCTTTCACGATCGCCGGACCCATCGGCCCAAACGTATCGGCGCCCTTGGCACGCCACCACTGCAAATCCTTCTGCGGACCGTTCTGCCAGTCGCGCTCGCTGACGTCGTTGCCGCAAGTGACGCCGAAGATGCCGGCAGTCGCTTCGGCCTTCGAGACGCGCGAGAGCCGCTTGCCGATGACAACGACAATCTCGCCCTCGTAATGCACGTTCTTGGCGCCGCTGGGAATGCGAATGGGATCGCCCGGATTCTGCAGGCACGTGATGGGCTTGTAGAAAATCTCCGGCTGCGCGGGAGGCGTGCGATTGCCGAGGTGGCTTTTATAATTCAGCCCAACGGCGAGCACCTTGGAAGGTGTTACCGGATAGAGCAGCTTCACTTCGGACAGTTTGCGCCGCGTGGCGGTGACTTTGTAGGCGCCGAACATGTCGCCCTGGATGACGCGCAGATCGTCGCCTTCCTGGATGGCATGCGCCGTTTGCCCTCGATAGGAAAACCGTACAAAGCGGGTCACTCCCGCGGACTGTGCCTGTGCGGCGAGAGAGGCGAGCATGGTGGCTTGAAAACTCCGTCGATTCACCTCTCAAGAATACACGATCCGTCAGACGCTGATGACGGGACAAGGCGACTGGCGGATGATGCCGTAGGAATGCGCGCGAATGCGCCCGAAGACGCCCGCGCTCGAGCCGCGGCCAATCACCAGCAGATCGTCGCCATTCTTTTTGGCCATGTCGCAAACATGCCCGACGGCATCGCCGGCGGCCATCTCCACCTCCACCCTGGCGCCCACCTTCTGCATCAGTTCGTCGAGGCGCCCGTTGGCCTCCTCGGCAAAGCGTTCGCGCCAGTTGGGGACGAAGTACTCGCCGCTCATGCCTTCCACGCTCGGCGTCACGTGGTACAGCTTCAGTTCGGCCTTGCTTTGTTGCGCAAAGCAGGAGGCCCAGCGCAGCACTTTCTCACTCACCTGGCTCAGATCAATAGCGACGCCTACCTTGCGAATGCGAATCTCTTCGGCGTCCGGCACGTCTTCCAGGTGCACGCCCGTGAACACCGGACAATCCGCATCATGCAGCACCTTCGCGGTCACCGAACCCAGCATGAAGCGCCGGAATCCGCCATAGCCGTGGGTAGGCATCACGATCAGGTGCATCTTGTGCTCCTGGGCGTAGTTCACCAGCCTGCGCGCCGGATCGCCTTCGAGCAGCACACGGTTCAACTTGTAATGCTTGAGCTCCTCATCGAGGAAATATTCCAGATCCTTACGCGCCTGGTCTTCCCGCGCCTTCGTGTACTCCTGAAAGATGCCGCCGCCCAGATCCGCCATGCTGTACTCCATGTGCGGCGGGGGAAACACGTGGACCAGCGTCACGTTTAATTGGAAGTTCGCGTGTAAGCCGTCCAACAGGCGGGCCGCTCCGCGGCAGCGGCTGGAAAAGTCCACCGGGAACAACACGTTCTCAAGCTGGAACATCGGTCGGCCTCCTTTCGAAAAACCTCGCCACCCTTAGTAAAGCACGTCTGGGGCCACGGCGCAGAAGCCGTCTTTTCATCCACTTGAATCGATCTTTCGGAAAAGGTGGGGGATTTCACACACCGCATGGAGCACAGTGTTACACTGAGTGCGAGATGTCCAAACTGTTGGAGCAGTGGCAACAAGCAAAGGTTCTGGAAGCAGTTTTCGATCATCTGTCGGATGCCCTCGTTTTATACAACGCCGACATGAAAATCACCGGCATGAACCGCGCCGCCGAGTTACTGCTGGATATGAACGCCGAGGACTCGGTCGGTGAGCATTGCCACGACATGTTCCGTTGCGCCACCTGCGAAGGCGATTGCGGCATGCTGGTGGGCATCAATCAGCCCGCCCTTTCGAATGGCACCATCCGTTTCCGTACTCTGAATGGCCGGGAACGCATGGCGGTGATCCGCACCACCATGCTGCATGGCGATAACGGAGAAATCCAGGGCGCGGTGGCCACCATCAAAGAGGTTACCGAGGAACTGCTCGCGCAACGCCGCGAGTGGGTTGCCGAATCCTCCTCCATGCGCGACATTTATTCCTTTGTCCGCCGTGTCGCCGCCAGCGAAGCCAGCACCATCCTCATTGAAGGCGAGAACGGAACCGGTAAGGATCTGGTGGCCAAGACCATCCACTACTCCAGCATGCGGCAGGCCGAGCCGTTCATCGCCATCAACTGCGCCGCCATTCCCGATACGCTGCTCGAAAGCGAATTGTTCGGCTACGAGAAGGGCGCCTTCACCGACGCCCGTGCGCAAAAGCGCGGATTATTCGAATTGGCGGATAAAGGGACGCTGTTTCTGGATGAAGTGGGCGAAATTCCGCTGATGCTGCAGGCGAAGATGTTGCGCGTGCTGGAAGATCAGACCTTCCGGCGGCTGGGTGGACTGAAGGATATCAAGCTCGACGTGCGCGTCATCGCCGCCACCAACCGCAATCTGCGCGAAGCCGTGCGCGAGGGCG
>CALFYN010000242.1 GCA_937952345.1 uncultured Acidobacteriota bacterium | reverse complement strand
ATCACCATGCTCGGGTTTCCGCTGACCGAAGAGCAGGTCCGGGGAGCCGACAACAAGGCCGCCGGCCATCCGGGATGGTTCTTCGTCCTGCAGGAGCAGCCGACCGAACCGCGTTTCGGGATGGACGTGGCGAAAACCTACGGCGGCACGCCCCAGCATTGGAGCGATCTGACCTGGGGACATGTGGCGGCGGACGAGGCCGGCCTGAAACAGATCGTGTACGTGCCGATCGACGGACTGCTCAAGAACGTGACGCTCGATCAGATCCCATGGGGGAGAAATTCGGCGCACATGGCATCCATCACCAGACAACCGCCGTTCCGCGTGGCGGTCCATGCGAGGACGTGGCTGCGAGAACCGGGACCGCGCCCGTAACTCCGATCAGCCGGAAGAGACGACACCATGCCCTATTTAGAACAGGAAACCGCGCGACTGCGGACAGCCTTGGAAAGCTTGGCCGCGCAACACGCCGCGTTGACGACCCAACTCACGGTGCAACAACAGGCAGTGACTACCGCACAGGGCCAGCGCACCGGCGCACAGAACGGCGTGGCTCAGGCCCAAGCGCGTATTCCGCCTCTGCAGGCCGCCGCGGCCGCGGCAGATGCGCAGGTGGCGGACATCGAACAGGAACTTCGGGATGCGTCCGAGCCACCGGCAGGAGTTCCTCCTGCGAGCTGGAGAGTGCGACTAACCGCTCTGCGCAAAAGACTCGCGCTGGCCAAGACTGCGGCGACTGCGGCCCGCGCGAAGGTCGCCGAGGCGCAGCAGGGAGTGGCGCAGGCCCAGGCGCAGGTGCAGGCTGCGGACCGTCAAGTTGCGGCGGCCGCGGCCGTGGTGCAGACGACCCAGGCTGCGATCACCGCCCTGCAACCTCGCCAGCGCGAGCTACAGGCCGGGCTCACCGGGATCGAACGCGTGAACGCGGAGATCGCGCGCGACCCGTTGAACCGGCCGTCGCTCGAACAAACGGCGGCTGAACTGTCCGCACAGGCAGCCACGCTGGAAGATGAACACCTTGCGGCGCGGTTCGAGTTGGAGGATGCCGAGGCATTGCTCGCGAGCCTGACGGCACGACGCGACGACCTCACGGCCAAACTCAACGCCGTCGTCGCCCAACTGCCGGAAGCCCAGGCGCAACAGATTGCAGCGCAGCAAGCCCTCGCGGCAGCCGACGCAGAAATCGCGTCGCATCTGCAAGACGGACCGTAGCGGTACGCCTCCGAACGAAGCGAGAACGAAGCCGGCGGGCTTTTTCACCATTCTGCCGGCATGACGAAAGGAACGTCCGCGTGAGACCCATCAGTGAAGGACCGGAAATTCCGGAACGTGTCCCGCCCGCGGTGCTGCGGGCCTGGGCTACGACCTTGCGCCGGCTGCAGACCGAACATGACCGCGCAGTGGCACGCGCACAAGCGGCCAACAAACGCGCGAATTCGCTTGCCGCTCAGCAGAGGCTTTATCAAGCCGAACTCAGCCGACTGCAGCCTCAGATTCTGGCCGCCCAGGCCGCCATCACCCGTGCTAAATCCACACTGGCGGCTGTGACTGTCCGACTCGGGGAATACAGAGACGCCCGGGATGCGGCCACCGCCAGACTCCTCGGCACAGATCGTGCGGCCGGGACCGTCGCGACGACCCACCCATTGCTCCTGCTCCCGGTGCGATTGGAAACCAGATTTGTACCCCGCCGCACGGGCCCTGGGACCGACCTTCTGCTCCGCGTCTATCCCGACGACATTCATATCGA
Source organism: uncultured Acidobacteriota bacterium (assembly GCA_937952345.1). Classification (GTDB taxonomy): domain Bacteria; phylum Acidobacteriota; class Terriglobia; order Bryobacterales; family Bryobacteraceae; genus CADEFT01. Next base: position 5,965 of record CALFYN010000242.1, on the reverse strand, counting down.
CAGCCATGAACCGGGCCTGACCGCGGAGGAGGAACGCCGGGGCAGGCAATTCTGGCAACAGGTCGCGAGCGGGCCGGCGGGTCCGGAACAACTGGAACGGAAACGGCAGGCCTGGCAGCAACTCACGGAGGGGTTCGGCAGCACACGCGCCGTCTGGATTGCGCACGCGCTCGATCCGGCACACAGCTCCGCCGTGACCAGGCGTGACGACACCTGGACGCGCGCGCCCTATACGCAGGTGTTGCCAGACCGGTGGGTTGCCATCGGTTATCGAAAGGACAGGCCGCAGATCACGGCCTGGGGCAAACCCATCCCCGAGACAGTGGCCGTGGGGCCTGCGCCGAGCGGCACGACGCTCATCGAAGAGGACGGTCTGCCGCCCATCGACGAGGGCATGCGCTGGATGACCGACTTCGACGCCGCCGAAGCCATCGGCATGGGCCTCAGGATTCCGCTCAGCGACGAAGACGCGCAGGCCGGATTCGATCGCGTCGTCGTACTCGGCACGAAGGCTTCGTGGGACGCGGCCACCACGGCAACCCGCCTGGCCCAATTGTTCGATGCCCATCACTATACCGGCAGCCTGGCCTTCGTCGGGCAGAACGTGCCGACCAATAACAGCGCGGACGGTTCGTCCGGCTATCGGTCGGCCGGACGTGATGCCGACGCCACGCTGGCTATCGAGTTGGGCGCGCCACTCGTCCAACCCGGGTCGGACGGCGATGTCGCCGCCAAGGCCCTGGGGCTATCCCCGAACCTCTTTGCGCATGTCCAGGGGGCCGATGGTTCGGAGCAACGCCACGCCGCCGCCGTGAATGCCGCCCTTCTCGCCCTCTGCGACAGCGCCTTGCTACGGCAACTTTCGGACAAGACCGGCGCAGACTTTCTACGTGCACATTTCGCGCAGTTCCTGCGGGCAGGCGGCCCCCTGCCCGCGCTCCGGACCGATACCCAGCCGTATGGGTTGCTTCCAGTCGCCGCACTCGACCGCTGGACGTCGAAGACGTCCGCCGATGCGGAAGCGGCGTTGGCCGCCTGGTGGCGGGCGCAACGCCGGATGCTGCGTCACTATGCGCCACGCGCGCTCCACACTCTCACGGAACAGAATCCCGTCGTGATGTTGGCGCAAGAAGCCGCGTCCTGCCGCTACACGTTGCGGGAATTTCAGGAGACGGCCACGACGCCGCCGGTTCCGCAGCCGTTGATCACCTCGTCGTTTCGCACGTTGCTCTTGAACCGCGCGCTGGCCGCGCCGCACGACCCGGCGCTGGATACACTCCTGACACTGCCTGAATCGACCCGTCAAGCGTTACTCGCGGAAGCGATGGACCTGGCCACCTTTCGCTTCGATGCCTGGGCCACCTCGCTGGCCACCAGACGGTTGGCCGCGCTCCGCCAAGCCAATCCCGCCGGCGTCCGTCTGGGCGGATACGGGTGGGTGGAACAGGTCCGGAAGGCGGCGCCGCTCGAAGCCGTGCCGACGCCGCCGCCCGGAGTTTCCACGCCGCTTTTCCGTTCCCCGACGAACAAAGGCTATGTCCACACACCCTCACTGGCCCATGCTGCGGCGGCAGCGGTGCTCCGCAGCGGATACCTCTCGCAGGAACGTGCGGCGGGCGAGCAACCGTTTGCCGTGGACCTCTCCTCCGAGCGGGTCCACCGTGCCAAGTGGCTGCTCGACGGCGTCCGCCAGGGACAATCGCTCAGCACGCTCCTCGGCTACCGGTTCGAGCGCGAACTCCACGAACGAGGATTGGATCGGTACATCCATCGCTTCCGCGCCCTCACCAGCCTGAGGGAGAACAAGCGCTTTGCAGACATCCACGGGAAACTCGATCGCGCCGAACGCACCGTCCGGGAAGTCACGGCCCTCTATGCGCAACGTGATCAAGCCGCAGGCCGGGCGGCGGATGCCCGCGCGCTGAAGGCCGAACGGGAAGGCCGGGCGCAAACCTATCGCCTCGAACTCGATACCATCGCGCTGGTCGCCCAGCAGGCGCAGGCGGCGGATGCGCAGGTGGCGCAAGCCGCGCAGGCGCTGACCCAGCAACAGGCCGCCAAACCGCAAGGCAAGGTGACGCAACCGTCGGTTCGACGCTACGCCGTCCAATTGCTCGAAGTACGCGACCTGGACCTCTGGGCGGATCGAACCGACCAATTGATGCAGGCTCAATCGGCTGCCTCAATCCAGGCCGCCGCGGCCCATCAGGCCCTCAGTGCCAAAGCCGGCGCCCGCGCCATTGCGGAACGGGCCCAGGCGAGGCTGCTCAATGCCAACGACCCGGGGTCGATTCCTGCGGCGCAAGCCGCCATCACCCGGGAGGAAGCGATGGTCGCCGAGCTCGATCGCCAGGCCCTCGCCAAGGAAGGCGGCCAACGCGGCAAAGCGGAGGCCGACCTTGCGGCCGCCAGGGCGGAGTTGGCGGCGCGTCTGTCGCAGCAATGGAATGAAGCCCTCGAATCCCTGCCGGCCAGCAACGTCGTGGATGGTCTGGCCTTGCAGCGCCGCTGGAAAGCGAGTCAGCAGCGGCCACCTTCGCAGTCGCCCTGGGATACCACGACCATCCCGTTCGGAAACGCCACGCTGGGATTTCCCGCCCCGGGCACCGGCGATTTCACCGCCCTCGTCGCTCAGTTGCAGGCCCTGGACGACCTGGTGGATTCGGTGGGCGACAGCGTCGTAGCCGAAAGCGTCTACCAGCTCGTGCAGGGAAATCCCCTCCGGTCCGGGGCCACCCTGGACGCGATCGCCACAGGCGAAATCCCGCCGCCCGATTTGGAGGTCATCCGCACACCACGCACGGGCATCGGGCTCACCCATCGGCTCTGCGCCCTGTTTCCGGCAACCGCCGCGACAAATCCAACGAACTGGCCGACGCAGCAGCCTTCTGCCCGCGCCCAGGCCGAACCGGTATTGAATGCCTGGGTCGCCACACTCCTGCCCGATCCCGCGCTGGTCCGTTGCAAAGCCGACTACGTACACCCGCAAGACGGCCGGGTCGTTCACACGGTGGAAACGGCGCTCACCGCCCTCGCTCTCGCTCCCCTCGATGCGGTGTATCTGGCCGAAGCCACCGACCGGGCGCAGCGGGGAGAATTGGAACAGCGCTGGATCGCACATCTGCAGCGCACCAGGCCTGCCTCAGTCCCGGACGGGGCGACCGTCAGCCTGCAATTCGGACGCGCACCAGGCTGGACAAGTGAACTCGTCAGCATCGGAGAATTCTGCGAAGCGACGAGAACCATCCGCCGGCTGTTAGGCAACGCCCGATCCCTCGACGGCCGGGACCTTTCCCTTCCCGAGTCACCCGCCGTCTCCGGTCTGGATACGCAGGAGTTCACCCGACGCGTGACTCAGGCCTTGCAATCGCTCACCGTTGCGCACCGGACGCTGCACAACCTGCTTCCGGTGGACCCGTCGACGGAAGGCGGGACACAGTCGAATCTGGATGCCCTGCGCACGGCCCTGTTCCAACTGGCCGCCTTCGGTATGCCGGGCGCCGTCCCCATGGACATCGAGGGCACCGGAACAGAGGCACGATCAATACTTCTCACACAGGGGCGATCCGTGGCGATCGAGGCACAGCGACGGCTCGATCGCGTGGCCGAAGCCAACGGCGCCTTCGACTCCGCCGGCGCGACCTTGGAAGAACGGCGGGATCACGACCTGGCCACGCTGCGCATCATCTTCGGCACAGACTTCCTGGCGCTCCCGCGGTTGGTCGCGAGTAATGCGGCACAACTGAGCGAAGCCTTCGGGGCCAGCCTGTCGCTCCAGGCCGACGACCCGCTCGCCGCCATCACCTGGTTTCAACGCGCGGCCTATGTCCGACCGGGAGCCATGCGCCTGCAGGCTGCGATGCTCTACGCCGAAAGCATCGGCGACGGCGCAAGCCTGCAGTTGCAGGTGGGGCAGCTTCCCTACTCCACCCAGGACCGGTGGGTGGCATTGCCGACTCCGGCCGATCAATCCATTCCCCGGGGACGCCTCTCGATCGTCGCGCAGATGCCGACCGCGCAGCCGCTTCGATTCGATCAACCGTTCACCGGCATGCTGATCGACGACTGGGTGGAAACGGTTCCCAACCGGCGCGAGACGACCGGCGTGACCTTTCACTTCGATCAACCGAACAGCGCTCCTCCGCAAGCCCTGCTGCTCGCCGTTCCTGCCGATCAACGAACGGCGTGGGACCTGAACAGCCTGGAAGCGGTTCTGCAGGAGACGATGGAACTCATCCGCCTGCGCGCCGTCTCGCCGGGTAGCCGCGCGGAAACGGTGTGGGTGGAGGACGATCTGCCGGAAGGCGCGAGTCCCCTCGGCGACGGCGAGGGTTGGACGTGGATCCGTTCTCAACCGGAACCGCTCTCGGGCAAACGTGCCCATCGCTCCATCCTCGCGGCAGGCATGCACCAACATTTTTTCCAGGGCGCCAAGACGCAGCTACTGGTGAGTGTCGGAGACCGGCTGTTTGCACACATCCATCTCGATGCGGCGCAGATGCCCCGCGAAGTCATGTTGCAGTGGAACGACGGCACGTGGGAGCACCGCGCCTATTGGGGTGAGAATCTGATTGCCTGGGGAACGGACGGCACCGTAAGCCGCCGGTTCATGGGCCCCCTGCCGCCTCCAGGGCAGTGGGTACGGCTGGAAGTCCCGGCCGCGTTGGTGGGATTGGAAGGACGCCTGATCAACGGCATGGCCTTTACTCTGTCGGACGGCGCGGCGACCTGGGATCGCGCCGGAAAACTGGCTCCGCAACCGGATGGCCTGGCGCCCACGGACCTTTCGACACCGGCGCTGTTCTTCACCGGCGGAACCCTCGACTTCACTTCGGTCCTCGAACCATCGACGGGAGAATAAGGCATGGCCTCTCAGATCAGACTGGAACTCAGCACGATCAACCCCGATTTGCAGGACGGGCTGCAGGCGCGCATGCACGATCCCCTCTGGCTCTTGGCCCGCCAATGGCAATTCGGCGAGTTCAACGGCGACGATGCCGGTTCACCGGCAGCCGCACAGGTCCTGGTGGACACGACGCTTCTGAACCGGTATCAGCCTGGGCCACAGTCGGCCGCCAATCCTTCCCGTCCCTACGCACCGGAGGCGCTGGCCCTGGAAACCCTGGTTGAAAGCGAAGCCGTCGGCAACGGCGCTCATCCCAACTGGAGACTCACCGCCGAAGCAGGCAACCATCTGCTTCGCCTGCTGCAACAGAACGGCGCCGGGCAGACCCGTGCGCAGTGGCTGAGCAGCGCTTATGTACTGGCTGGTCCCACGACCGAGCAGGAACGGGACATCGACGCCGAAAGCCTGCAATTCCTGCGCGTCATGAGCGGCCGCACGCTCGACGGGCTTCGGCTCGCGCAGCATCTCCGCCCGCTCCGGGCCCGGAACGCCCTGGCCGAACTCTTTCAAGAATCGCCGCTCGACCGGATTGCCGCGGACGATCGGCTTAAAGTGATCACTGCGCTGACGGCCTGGCTGGCATGGGCCGATGCGTTCTTTCAGCAGACTGCACCTCCCGCCGCCTGGATGCCGGAACGTATGGAGTACGCGTTCTCCGTGTCGGCCAAAACGGAGGCGGGTGACGTCGTTCTGGCCGCGCCGGAATATCTGGAAGGCCGCCTGGACTGGTTTTCGTTCGTCGCGAGCCCCGGCCAGTCCTTGGGCGCGACCGCGAGCGGCACGTCGGTCGACACGGCATTCCTTCCCGCGCCGGTTTCCTTCCGCGGCATGCCGTCCGCCCGCTTCTGGGAATTCGAAGACGGCGCCGTCAACTTCGCCAAGGTGGAAGCCGCACCGCAGGATCTGGCCAGGCTTCTCCTCGTCAAATTCGCGCTGGAGTACAGCAACGATTGGTTCGTGCTTCCGTTGGAACTCGCCGTGGGTACGCTGGCCAGGATTCGCGGCCTCGTCGTCACCAACACCTTCGGCGAACGGCTGATCATTCCTCATACGAGTCAG
>CALFYN010000241.1 GCA_937952345.1 uncultured Acidobacteriota bacterium | reverse complement strand
TCTTTGTGAGCGTGGTGCCGAGGAACATGGCCGCGCCTTTCTTTTCCAAATCGGAGGCGGCTTAGATCAACACCAGACGATTGCTGGGACTGGACACACTGGCCGAAAAATACCGCTACGGATATGACCCGCTGCACGGCCACACCGCGGAACAGAAGATTCCCGAACGTTGGGTGAAGACAACTTGCGGCTACTGCTCCGTGGGTTGCGGAATGAAGATCGGCGTGCGAGACGGCGTCGCCGTCACCGTACGGGGCGATGAGAATCATCCGGTCAATGAAGGCAAACTCTGTCCGAAGGGCCTCTCCGAACACTACACATTGCACGCCGCCAATCGCGCCATGCATCCGTTGTTGCGGAAAAACGGCACGCTGCAAGGCGTTTCGTGGGACGAAGCACTCGATACGATGGCCTCCCGGTTTCGCGAAACCCAGGCCCGCTACGGACCGGACTCCGTCGGGGTGCTTAGCACAGGCCAACTCGTTACCGAAGAGTTCTACACACTCGGCAAACTGGTGCAGTTGGGCATTGGCACCAGGCATTACGACGGCAATACCACTCTCTGCATGGCCAGCGCCGTCGCCGGATACAAACGCAGTTTCGGCAGCGACGGCCCTCCCGGAGCCTATGAGGATTTCGAACTCGCCGACGTCATCGTGTTGGTCGGCGCCAACATCGCCGATAACCATCCCATCCTCTGCCAGAAACTGGAGCGCAACCGCGGCAAGAAGCTCATTGTGGTCGACCCGCGCGTGACGAAGACCGCCATGCTTGCCGACATGCATGTGCCCCTCAAGCCACGCACGGATATCGCTCTGCTGCAAGGCATCGCACACATCCTGATTCGCGATGGCCAAATCAACCGTGAGTACATCGAAGCGCATACGGCTGGCTTCGCGGAAATCGAACACCATGTGGAGCGCTACACTCCCGAGTTCACGGCAGCCATCACAGGCGTTCCACAGGATCTGATCGAACAAGCCGCGGAGTGGATCGGCAAGGCCGAAGCACCGTTCTTCGCTTGGACGATGGGCGTCAATCACTCCACGCAGGGCGCGGAAACCGTCAACGTTATTTGCAACTTGTCATTGATGCTCGGCAAGGTTGGGCTGGCCGGAGCGTCGCCCTTCTCCATCACGGGACAGTGCAACGCCATGGGCACGCGGGAAGCGGGCTTCACGTCCTCGCTCCCCGGATATCGCAAGTTCGAAAGCGCGCCAGACCGTGCGGAACTCGCCGCTCTGTGGGGCATCCACGAATCGCGCATCCCCACTTCGCGCGGCTTCGCCTATCCCGACATCATCGAAGCGGTGCTGAAGAAGCAGATCCGCGCACTATGGATCATCGCCACCAATCCCCTCGTCAGCTTCCCCAATCAGGAATTGCTCGAAAGCGCCCTGGCTAACCTCGATTTTCTCGTCGTCCAGGATGGTTTTCATCCCACGCCTACAACGGAACGCGCCGACCTAATGCTGCCCGCCGCCATCTGGGGCGAGAAGGAAGGAACCTACACCAACTCCGAGCGGCGCGTATCCAAGGCTAACAAGGCTGTCGATGCTCCCGGCGAAGCCATCTCCGATTTCGAGATCTTTCTTCGCCTTGCCGAAAGGCTTGGAGTGAGGGAAGAACTGTTTCCTGGGTGGACGAGCCCCGAACACGCCTTCAACGAATGGCGGCGCGTTTCGAAAGGCCGCCTTTGTGATTACTCCGGCATTAGCTATGATCTGCTTGCCGAAAGACCCGTACAGTGGCCCTGTACGGAGGACACGGACTCATCCCAAACTGGCCGCCTGTATGCGGATGGCAAGTTCGAAACACCCGACGGGAAAGCGCGTTTTCTCAAGGTGGAGTGGCAGCCCTTCCCCGAACAGCCCAACCGTGAGTTCCCGCTTATCCTCAACACGGGCCGTACGGTGGAACATTGGCATACCCGCACCAAAACCGGGCAGGTGGCCATTCTCGAACGCATGAGCCCCCGTGCCTGGCTGGAAATGAATCCTTTCGACGCCATCGCCATGGGCTTCAACCCTCACGACCGTGTCGACGTCATCTCCCGTCGCGGCCGCGTTTCCAATATCGAACTGCGCATTACGGGCATCGTCGCCCCGGGCCAGGTCTTCCTGCCCTTCCACTACGTCGAGTTCAATTCCAACAACCTCACGCAAAGCGCCTACGATCCCATCTCCCGGGAACCCAATTTCAAACAGAGCGCCGTGCGTGTGGTGCGAACAGGAGCAACCCGGTGAGAAAAAAGAAGTCGAGCCCAAAACGTCTCGTCCTGATCGGCAACGGTATGGCCGGCATAGCCTGCCTGGAACAGATTCTTCGCCACACCCACGAATACGAGATCACCGTCTTTGGCGATGAAACCCACGTGAACTACAACCGCATCCTGCTCAGTTCCGTGCTCGCCGGCGAAAAGAACATCGACGAGATTACCCTCAACCCCATCGACTGGTATCTCAACAACAAGATCAGTCTCCGGCTCGGCATTCGCATCAGCGGCATCGACCGCGACCGCAAGCGCGTGCTCGGCGATGATGGCAGCGAAGCTTCCTACGACAAACTGATCATCGCCACCGGAAGTTCGCCCTTCATGCCACCCATCGATGGCATGGACAAGAAACACGTGTGCACCTTCCGCAACATGGAAGATACGCAGCGCATGCTCGAATGGTCGAGGCCCGGGAAAAAGGCTGTCGTAATCGGCGGTGGCCTGCTCGGGCTGGAAGCGGCCCGCGGCCTGCAAGTGCAAGGTTGCGACGTATCCGTTGTGCATCTCACCGATCGCCTCATGGACCGGCAACTGGACCACTTGGGCGCCACGTATCTGAAGAACAAGATCGAACGGCTCGGCATTCGCGTTCACCTCTCGCGGCAAACCGCCTCGCTCTCGGGCAATGGCAAGGTCGAAGGTGTCCGCTTCCGCGACGGCGAGGAGTTACCCGCCGACCTTGTGGTGATCGCCGCCGGCATTCGTCCCAATACGAAGCTCGCCGCCGAGGCAGGACTCAGAGTGAGTCGCGGCATCGTGGTCGATGATTACCTCCGTACTTCGGACCCCGATATCTACGCCGTCGGAGAATGCACGGAACACAACGGAGAAACATTTGGCTTGGTCGCCCCACTGCTGGCGCAGGGCAAAGTGCTCGCTGCCGCCATCACAGGCAACGAAACACCAGGATTCGCCGCCAGCACTCCGGCGGCAAAACTGAAGATCGCGGGAGTCGATGTTTTCTCCGCCGGCCTGACAGATGACGCCGAAGGTTACGATTCCATCCGCTATGAAGATGCCTCGCTCGGCATCTACAAGAAGGCCATCCTCAAGAACAACAGGATGGTTGGCGTTGTGCTCATCGGAGAGACAGCCGATAGCTCCCGCTACGTCGAGTGGATGAAGACCGGCGAAGACCTCAGCCGCAAGCGCAGGAGCCTCTTTTGGACCGAGCCGGCCGCCGATCCCGGCGAAGCCGCCGCGCAACTCTCCGCGCACGACACTGTATGCGGCTGCCTCGGCGTCAGCAAAGACAATATCATTCAGGCCATTCACGAACGCGGCATCTGCACCATGCCGCAATTGAAGGAGACCACCCGTGCTTCCACCGGTTGTGGAAGCTGCGCCGGGCTCTGCGAAAGCATCCTCCGCTCCGTCGCCCCGAACTTCCAGGAAGAACAGGCCAGCAACCTCTGCTCCTGTGTCCCATTTCCCGAGGAGCGCCTGCGTGAGATGATTCGCACCCAGCAACTGAAATCCGTGGAGCAGATCCTTTCTATCTACGGTAACGGCCAAGGCTGCGAGAAATGCAAGCCGGCGCTCAGCTACATGGTGGATGTCGTCTGGTGCGGCGACCATTCCGAAGATCGTTCCTCGCGATTCATCAACGACCGCGTGCATGCCAACATCCAGCGCGACGGGACATTCTCCGTCGTCCCGCGCATGCGCGGCGGCGTCACTACTCCCGATGAATTGCGCCGCATCGCCGATGCCGCCGAGAAGTACAACGTCGGCATGGTGAAAGTCACCGGCAGCCAGCGCATCGATCTGCTCGGAGTACACAAATCCGATCTTCCCAAGATCTGGGCCGATCTCGGCATGCCCTCCGGACAGGCCTACGCCAAAGGCCTGCGCATGGTGAAGACCTGTGTCGGCACGGAGTTCTGCCGCTTCGGCACGCAGGACTCCATCCGCACCGGCATCGAACTGGAGCGCCGCCTGGAGAATCTCTTCACACCCCATAAAACAAAACTCGCCGTGGTTGGCTGCCCGCGCAATTGCGCGGAAGCTACCGTGAAAGACATCGGCCTCGTTGGACAGGAAGGAAGCTGGCAGGTGGTAGTGGGTGGCGCGGCCGGCAAGAGCGTTCGCAAAGCCGATCTGCTGATTACTGTCTCCACGACCGAAGAGGCTCTGGAAGGTGCGGAACTGTTCTTCCAGTACTACCGCGAGAACGCCAATTACCTCGAACGCACTTACGACTTCGTCGAACGCTTCGGAATGGAGAAAATCCGGCGCGAAACAGTGTACGCCCCCGACGACAACAAAGCCGCCTTGCTCGATCGCTTGCGCAAGGCAAAGTCGATGTCACGCGACGCATGGCTCGAGCGCGATCAACCCAGAACGCCGGCTCAGTTCGTGCAGATCCAACCGCTGCAACAGCCGGAAATAGCCGTCAAAGCCAACTAGAGGATTCACAACATGCAATGGATCAAGATCACCAAGGTGGACAACATCCCCGTGCGCGAAGGACGGGCCGTCCAGGTGGGCCAGCGGGAAATCGCCATCTTCCACATGCCTGACGGCATCAAGGCCATCGACAACCGCTGTCCTCATAACCAGGGTCCACTGTGCGATGGGATCACTACCGGCGGCGCAGTCGTGTGCCCTCTCCACGGATGGAAGGTGTGCCTGGATTCTGGCCGTGTGACACGGCCCGATCTGCCCATCAAGGTTCGCACCTATCCAGTGCGCGTCGAAGACGGAGTCATTCAGATTCAACTTACCCAGGATCGAGAGGAGATGGTGGCATGACATTTTCAGATTTCCGCAAACAGGGTCATTTCCCCACGCTGATCGCATCGTTTCTGTACTTTGATATCAGCTTCATGGTCTGGGTAATTCTTGGGCCACTCGGGCCATATCTCGGCGAGTCGCTGCATCTCACCGCTAGCCAGAAGGGCTTCCTGGTGGCTGTCCCGCTGCTTGCCGGATCCTTCTTCCGCCCGATCCTGGGCGCAATGGCCGACCGCATCGGAGGCCGCCGCACCGGCATGATCGGCCTCGGCCTCACCCTGCTCCCATTGCTGCTCGGCTGGCGCTTTGCCACCGCATTGCCGCATTTCTTTCTCATCGGATGTCTGCTCGGCATCGCCGGCGCGAGTTTCGCCGTCGCCTTGCCGCTCGCCAGCCGCTGGTATCCACCCGAACTGCAAGGGCTGGCGATGGGCATCGCCGGAGCGGGTAATTCCGGCACCGTGCTGGCAACTCTCTTCATGCCGCGGCTCGCCAAGTACATGGGTTGGCAGAACGCATTCGGCATCGCCATGCTGCCTGTTCTCGCGGTGCTGCTGATCTTCGCGCTCACGGCCAAAGACGCGCCCGGCGAGCGCCGCCGTATCGGCTGGCCGGATTACAAAGCTCTCTTCGCCCAACCCGACACGGCTTGGTTCTGCGTGTTCTACAGCTTCACCTTTGGCGGATTCGCCGGACTCGCCAGCTTTCTCACTCTCTTCTATGCCGACCAATACCAACTGGCCAAAGTCAGCGCCGGCGATCTCGCCACAATCAGCGTGATTGCTGGAAGCGCGCTTCGTCCCGTCGGCGGCTGGCTGTCCGATCGATTTGGCGGATACCGGCTTCTTCTATGCGTGCTATTGGGCGCTTCCATGCTGCTCGGTTCGCTGATGGCGCTGCCCGCCGTGGAAATCGCCGCCATGCAATTAACGCTTACAATGGCGCTGCTCGGCATGGGCAATGGCGCTGTTTTCCAACTGGTGCCACAGCGTTTCGCCGGATCCGTGGGAATTATCACCGGGCTGGTTGGCGCGGCGGGTGGTATCGGCGGATTCTTTCTGCCGAGCTTACTGGGTGTCTTCAAAGACCGCACCGGCACATATGCCAGCGGGTTTCTCATCCTTGCCGGTGGCTTCGCCCTTGCCTTCGCTGCGCTCCTGCTCCTGGGACCATCCTGGCTCGCCCGCTGGGACCGTGTAGTGGCCGAACGGAGTGGCATTTTCTCCTACGCAAAGTGGCTAGGTCAGCAGGAATCCGCATAATTGCGCTATATAATAGTCACACTCCCCTGCAAGCTATCGATTACTTTATGAGGTGACTATGAACGACCACAAAGAAGCTCATGAGCTGGCGCATCTGTATATAGATGGTGCATTCAGCCGCCGTGAAATGATCCGCCGCGCCCGCCAGATCGCCGGCGGCGTTGCCATCGTGAGCGCCGCCCTGAACAACATGGGCGCGCCTTTGAAAGCCCAACAACCCGCGTCCTGCACCACGGACCTGCGCGTACCCGCTGACGCTCCGGATATCGTGGGCCAGGATGTCCAATTCGCCGGCGATGAATCGCCTTTGTTCGGCTATCTCGTCAAACCGAAGCGCGATGTCAGCGATCCCATCCCCGCTGTTCTAGTGATTCACGAAAATCGCGGCCTTAACGAACATATTCGCGACGTCACACGCCGCGTCGCCCGCGCCGGATACAACGCTCTCGGCATCGACCTGCTATCGCGCCTCGGTGGTTCCTCTCAGTTCACCGATCCCGCTGATCAGACACGAGCATACGGCCAGACCACGCCCGCCGGCCGCCTCGCCGATCTGCGCAAAGCGGTGGGCTATCTCCGCACCCTGCCCGACGTCTTCGGCGACAGCATCGGCACCGTCGGATTCTGCGCCGGAGGAGCCAACGTATGGGCCCTTGCCGCCAGTGGCGAAACCACACGCGCCAATGTGGTCTACTACGGAGTTCCTCCTCCGCTCGATCAGATCCCCAATATCTTCGGCCAGGTGCTCTGTCACTACGCGCAGACAGACCGCAACCTGACCAACCAGGGCGCCAACACCATCGCCGCCATGAACGCCATCCAAAAGCGCTTCGGCTTCCATGTCTGGGAAGGCGTGGGCCACGCGTTCAATAACGACACCGGCGCCGCGTTCAACGCCAAGGCCGCCTGCGAAGCCTGGAACAAGACCATCGAATTCTTCTACGCGCATCTGGGCTAACCTGGAGCGGATGGAACGTAGGGAATGGTTTCAGTTGCTGGCGGCGCTGGCCGCTTCGTCATCCGGCGCCGCCGCACAACAGCCCGCACCGGCCGTTCAGGCCATTAACAAAGAAACGCTCGTGGCCGCTCTCAAAGTGATGGGCCTCGAATTTCGTGACGCCCACCTCGACATGATGCTCGCCAACGTCAACCGGGCGCTCGGCAACTTCGACGGGTTGCGCAAAATCTCCCTCCCGCAGGACACGCCGCCGGCATTTACCTTCACCCCGAATCTTCCAGCCATCCCCAAAGGCGCCAAGCCCCGCTTCCGTCCATCGAAACCGGCCGTCCGCCGCGACTGGAAGAACATCGAAGACTTGGCCTACTGGCCGGTCACCAGCCTCGCCCCGCTTCTCAAATCGAAACGGGTCACATCCACCGATCTCACCAGAATGTACCTGGAACGTTTGAAACAATTCAGCCCGAAATTGAATTGTGTCATCACG
>CALFYN010000240.1 GCA_937952345.1 uncultured Acidobacteriota bacterium | reverse complement strand
ATTGGTGTCCTTCGAGGACCGGCAGTATGAGCGCCGGAACGGAGAGTCTATTCTGGATGCGCTGTTACGCCACGGAGTGGAGGTTTCGTATTCCTGTAAAGCCGGCAGTTGCGGTGCCTGTATGCTTCGGGCTACAGAAGGCGCGGTGCCCGAGCGGGCACAGGCGGGACTGAAGGACACCTGGAAGGCGCGCGGGTACTTTCTCTCGTGCGTCTGCCAACCGGAGGGCGATCTTGCGGTGGCGGCTGCCGAGGCCGACACGCAGATGGCGGCCGTACTGGTGGCGCTTGATGGGATCGGAACGGATGTACTGCGGGTGCGCCTTCTGGTGGAAGGCGCATTTGCGTTCCGGGCCGGACAGTATGTCACGGTGCGATCGCCGATTGGGGTGGCGCGAAGCTACTCGATTGCCAGCCTTCCGGAGGATGGCCTGGTGGAACTGCATGTGCGGATGATTGCGGGCGGACGCATGAGCGGATGGCTGCGCGAGCAGGCGCGGATAGGGGACCGGGTCTGGGTGCAGGGTCCGTGCGGCGACTGTTTTTACCTGCCGGGCAATGCCGAGCAGCCGCTTTTGTTGGCGGGCACCGGGACGGGCCTGGCGCCGCTGTATGGGATTGTGCGAGACGCACTGCGGAGCGGGCATCGCGGTCCGGTGCGGTTGTTTCACGGGGCGTTGCGGCCGGAGGGGTTGTATTTCCGGGACGAATTGGGGGAACTGGCGTCGGATCACGAGAACTTCGAATATGTGGCGACGGTGCTTTCCGGGGGCGAGCCGGATTCCGGCGTGGAAGTGGGAGAGATTGACAAAGTGATCCACGGCCGCCTGCCCGATTTGAAGGGCTGGCGGGGCTATGTTTGCGGCGACCCCAATCTGGTGCAAAAGCTGAAGAAGAAGTTTTTTCTCTCGGGCATGGCGATGCGCGACATCCATGCCGATGCGTTCGTGCCGTCCGCGTCTTGAACCGGACGGCAAGCCGTGCTGAGATGAAATGTGCAACTGAGTTTACACGCTGATTATTCGCTACGCGTGCTCATCTATCTGGGCACACGGCGCGGAGATGTGGTGACGACGGGGGAAATCAGCAAGGCGTACGGGATTTCGAAGAACCACCTTGGTGCGGGTGATGCATACTCTTTCGGAGCATGGTTATGTCGACCTGTTGCCGGGGCGGTCGGGTGGCGTGCGGCTGAGGAAGGATCCGCGGGAGGTGCGATTGGGGCAAGTGGTGCGCGACGCGGAGCCGAACATGCGGCTGGTGGAATGTTTTGACATGAAGACCAACACGTGCCCGATAGCGGCCGTGTGCGGGTTGCAGAAACACCTGGATTCGGCGCTGCGGGCGTTCCTCGAGGAACTGGACAAGTACACGCTCGATCAGCTGCTGACGGAGCAGCGGCGGCGGAAGCTATCGGATGTGTTCGTGCAGGTGCTGGGAGCGGGCTGAGGGCTATTCCCCGCTCTGTTGCAGGAGCTTGGCGACGAGTCCGGTCCAACCTGTCTGGTGGCTGGCGCCGATTCCGGCACCGTTGTCACCGTGGAAGTATTCGTAGAACAGGACGTGGTCGCGGAAGTGCGGGTCGCGCTGGAACTTTTCGGCGCCGCCGTAGACGGGGCGGAGTCCGTGGGCGTCGCGCAGGAAGAGATGGGACAGGCGCCGGGAGAGTTCGGCGGCGGCCTCGCCAAGGTCGATCCAGCGGCCGGAGCCGGTGGGGAACTCGACTTTGAATTCGTCGCCGAAGTAATGGTTGTACTTCTGCAGCGATTCGATCATGAGGTAGTTGACCGGAAACCAGACAGGGCCGCGCCAGTTGGAGTTGCCGCCGAACAGGCCGGTGGTGGATTCGGCGGGCTCGTAATTAACGCCGTAGGATTCGCCGTCAATCATGAGGTGGAAGGGATTGCGCTGGTGATGGCGGGAGAGGGAGCGCAAGCCGTACGGGGAAAGGAACTCGTGTTCGTCGAACATGGTTCGCAGAACCCGTTCGAGGCGATGCCAGGGGACGATGGAGAGCAGGCGGCGTTCGCCCTTCCCCTCCCTCACCATGGATGCAATGTTGCCGCACAGATCGGGGCGATTGGCGAGAAACCACTCCATGCGTTTGCGGAAGCCGGGGAGGGAGTCGAGCATGGCCGGTTCGAGGGTGTCTACAGCAAAGAGGGGGATGAGGCCGACCATGGAGCGGATCTTCATGGGGACGTACTCATGGTTTCCGTTGGCGCCGGGGAGGACGAGGTTGTCGTAGTAGAAGCCGTCGTGTTCGTGCCACAGGCCGCTTTGTCCGCTGGCGTTGGTGGCGCTGGCGATATACAGAAAATGCTCGAAAAATTTACTAGCAATATCTTCATATGTTGAGTTATATTTTGACAATTCGATTGCCATTTTCAACATATTCAGGCAATACATAGCCATCCAGGCGGTGCCATCGGCCTGTTCGAGGAAGCCGCCGCCGGGAACGGGACGGGAGCGGTCAAAGATACCGATATTATCGAGGCCGAGGAACCCGCCTTCGAAGATGTTGTTGCCGAGCGTATCCTTGCGGTTCACCCACCAGGTGAAGTTCATCAGAAGCTTG
>CALFYN010000239.1 GCA_937952345.1 uncultured Acidobacteriota bacterium | reverse complement strand
TAAGGCCGGCCCTTGCCAAAACCAATATTATCGAGCTTTGAAATCCACTTCCGCCTCGACGGCGCCAAATTCACCGTGACTCCCCAAACCGCCGCCGCAGCACGCCGCTTCGGTCTACCCACTCCTCCCGGCCAGTGACCATCTGATCCGCCACAAACGCTGGCGCTCGCTTGGAATGTTCGTGGCATCGGATTCAATCTCCTTCCATCTGGAGGTCGCGGCGAATGACTTCGACGAAGGTTGGAACAGCCTTCGCG
This sequence comes from uncultured Acidobacteriota bacterium, assembly GCA_937952345.1. Taxonomy (GTDB): domain Bacteria; phylum Acidobacteriota; class Terriglobia; order Bryobacterales; family Bryobacteraceae; genus CADEFT01. The sequence continues at coordinate 4,426 of CALFYN010000239.1, read as the reverse complement.
AGGACCGGCAGTTGTTCGGACAAGCTGCGTTCCAGATCGATGGCTTGCTGACGAAGTCGTTCCATCACGACCGCGGGCGCGGCGGCATAAAGCTCCTCCAGGAATGCGCTCGGTCCAACCGCTTCGATGTTCCAGGGCGATGTTGCGGTCGGCGGGAAATGCCGCTTGTTGTACGTGACGACGGTCTGCGCGTTCGCGCGTACGGCAGCGGCGAGGACATGGCGATCTTTCGGGTCGTTGGTCATCTCGCGAACCAGCGGCTCGAAACCAGTGACCCAGCAGTCGGCGAAGTGCCGCCGCAATTCCCGCTCCAGGTATGCGGTCTTTGCGGGTGCGAGTCCGATTTGGGTTTGGAGGGCTCGCTTCATCTCGGCGATGATCTCGTCCGACCAACGTGGCTGATAAAGGGCAGGCGTTTCAGCCAACCGAAGCAGCGTGTCCCGTAACGGGGCTTGCACGAGAACGCAGGCGTCGAGGATGGCGACGCGCTCACCCCGCAAACCTATCTGTCCTCCGCTCCATTTGGCAACACCACCTTGTCATACGTGCCCGCCTTCTTCTCCAATCGCGCCATTCGAACAATCGAGGCGTGGCGTTCCGTGTCGCGCTTTGCCTTGTAAGCGAGAACGTCCTTCAGGTAAATGCGCCGGTGTGAACCGGCCATGTGGTACGGAAGTTTGTCCTCCTCCAGTAACCGCACCAGGAACGGGCGCGAAACACCCAGCATGTTGGCGGCTCGTTGCGTGGTGAGTTCCTGGTGCTCAGGCACGATGGACACGGCTTTGCCGGCCTGCATGTTTTTCAGGATCTCGTCCAGCAAACCGGCCACCGCGCGCGGCAGCGGAACTTTTCGTCCCTTGGCCCCCACCACGTTCACGGAGCCTTGCTTCACCAATTGGCGAAGTTCTCGCAATTGGGTGGCCTCGCTGGCGGACGGGTCGACAATGGCACTCATTTCGGCTCCTCAAGACCAGTATCGCACAACCGAAATAACCGAAACAGGCGCAATGACCGTCAAGTCACCGGCTTATCGAGTTACTCCCCCTGCGTCACCACCACCATCTGATCCGCCACCAGCAGCGACGTCTCCCGCCGCCCCGCATTCAGCCCGCTCACCTGCACCTTCACCACCCCCGGACCAACCCCATTCGGCGCTCCATCCACCACCGCCCACGACGCACTGGACAGCACACTCCACGCGCAATGCGCCGCCGTCTCCACCTCCACCGTATACGTCCCCGCCGCCAACCCCGCCTTCACCGCCGGAGCACTCAGCGTATACGAACACGCCTCCCCCGGACCCAGAAACACCTTCCACGCCCCGCGCCCGCGCGTAAACGCCGTCAGCAACGCCCCTTCTCCCTGCCGGTCCAGCGACATCGATTCCACCACCGTATTCGGAAACCCCGTATCCTCCTTCGCCCATGTCCCCCCTCCATCCAGCGAAACAAAAACACCCAAATCTGTTCCCAGATACAACGTGTCCGTCTTCCGCGGATCAATCAGGATCGTGTGCACCGGAATATCCGGAATCCCCGTCTCCCCTTCGCCGTCAATCGACACCCACGTCCCGCCGCCATCCACCGTCTTGTACACATGCCGGTCCGATGCCGCCGAGTTGAACGTCCCATACACCGCATACGCCACATCGGCGTTAAAGGGATCATACGCAATCCACGTCACAGCCCCCAACCGAGGCTGCACGAAAACCCATTCCGTCTCTCCATTCGATTCGAGCGCCGCCGCATTCCGGAAAATCCGCCCATCGCGCAATCCCACCATCACCCGGTTCGGATCGCTCGGCGCAATCCCAATCGCCGTCGCCGGACAATCGCTGCGCCCCACGCACCGCGTGCCGATCACCGCGCTCGCCCGCGTCCAATTCCGTCCCCCATTCGACGAGCGCCACAACGATTGCCCGCCGATCCACAGCCGCTCCGGCTCGCTCGGATCCATCGCATACGGAGCAATAAACAGGAAATTCGAAGAAGGCTCAGTAATTCCATCCACGGAACTCACAAACGACCCACCCCCATTCGTCGAACGCCGCAACGACAACCGCGTCGTCGCCGCATACATCACCCTCGTGTCGCGAGGATTGATCGCCGTATACCCGCCATCTCCGCCCTGTATCTGCGCCCATCGTTCCGAACCCCCCGCATCCGTCCCCCGATTCGTCCCGTTATCCTGCGTCCCGCCAAAATAAAAATGCCCGCCCGGATACACAGACCCGTGATGGAACTGCGTCACCGCATAGTTATTATTTAACGGCGTCCAGAAAATCCCCCCATTCCCCGGATTGCACGCTGCCCGCTCATTCATCGCCGTCTCCGCGCGCGCATTGTTCGTCCGATACACACCGCCATCGTTCGTCACATACATCACCCGGTTCTCCACACCGTCATAGCGCGGATGAAACACGATGGCGTGTTGATCGGCATGCGCATACTGCGGCACACCCCGCGCCCACCAATACGACGCGATCCCCCAATTCGCCCCGCCATCATCGGAACGGAACAGATCAATCCCGCCCGCCCATACCTTCTCCGGATCGGCCGGATCGACGGCGATCACGTTGTCATACCACCCCTGGCTCGAAAACCGTTTCTGCCCGTTCGTCGAACACTGATCGTCGAAAAACAGAATCGGATTGCTCAACAGCGTAGATCCAATCCGGTTGCCTTCGGTAGGCCGAAAGCGCGTCTCCCACGTATCCGGATCGCCGTTCTCCATCGAGCGGTACACGCCCTGCAGCCCATCGCGATAGCAAGGCCCCGGAGGATTCGCGCCCGGATTCGAAGGACACGTCCCCGGCTCATTGCTCGCCGCCAGCGCATACACCACGCTCTGCCGCGATGGCGCAATCGCCAGCGACGTGCGCGCCAGATACGGACCCGTGAACACGCGCTCCCACTCTCCATCCGTCTGCGCCCGCTTGTTGCGGAAAATGAATCCCTGCGGATCGCCCTGGCACGCCGCGAACAGATAGTCATCCTCCACATCCGTCCGGATCACCAGATCCTGGCATCCCACCGCCGGCGATCTGCGGTCCAGTGCGCGCTCCCACGTCTCGCCCGCATTGAGGCTCCGCCAGATCCCCGTGCGCGTCGCCGCATACACGCGGTTTGTATCCGTCTTCGAAACCACGATCTTCATCACATAGTGGAAGTCCGAGGTCTTCGTCGCCGCCAGATGCTCCCAATTCGCGCCGCCATCAGTAGTCTTGAAAATCCCCGCTCCGCGCACGGCATCGAAATTCGAAAAGCCCTCGCCCGTTCCCGCATAAATCGTATCCGGCGCCGCCGGGTCCATCGCCATCGCCGACACCGCCAGGTTCGGCAGGAAATCGTTCAGCGGCTCCCATCGCTCGCCCGCATTGACGCTCTTCCACACGCCGCCGGCCACGCCCGCCGCATACAGGATCTCCGGCTGTTCGGGATGAATCAGCAGCACGCGCGTGCGCCCGCCCACATTCCCCGGACCCAGCGGCGTCCACTGCCCCAACGACACAAATCGCTCCCGCCCCTTGTTGTCGCGCTCCACCGCAATCCGCCGCCGCGCCTTCGACGAATACACAGGCATCCGCCGCAGCTTCTCCCGAGCCTGCACATACCGCTCCTGCGGCAATTGCCGCTGACCCACCGGAGCCCGTTTCTCCACGTAATACTGAATCGCCTCGCCCGGCTGATCCTTCTCCGGCTTCTCGGCCCATGCCGCCACGGCCACCAACAAAATCCAAAAACAGCGCATCATCTTAGAACAACCTTCGCCACTCCGGAGTTGCCCGCCGTATCAAAAGCTCTCACCACCACCAGGTGCTCGCCCGCCGCAACGTTCGCCAATACGGCGCGAAAACGCTCCACCAGGGAATCGGCCACGCCATCCTCCACCGCCAGCGGCAAGAACGCACCGGCATCCACCGCGTACTCGGCCCGCTTCACCACCGATGCTCCATCCTCCACACTCACCGCCAGCGTCACGTTCGATCCATTGCGCTGCGGCGTCACCTTCACCACCGGAGGCGTATTGTCAATCAGCACCGGAGCGCTCGTCAGTTCGCCCTCCCGCGCCTGCGCCTCGGGATTCGACACCGCATCCGACGCCGTCACCCGGAAGCGGTACCGCCCATCGGCGAACGCATCGCCATCCAGCGTCAGCGCCAGTTCCGTCCAATCCTTCTTCAGCACCTTCCACTCGCGCTCTTCCTCACCGCGGAAGGCGATCGTGTACGCCATCCGGTCGCCATCGGTATCTTCCGCCTGCCACGTAATCACCAACTGTCCGCTCGATGGCCGCGACACCGTCTGCGCCGGCGTGCCCGCCGAACTCGCACCCGCATCGCCGCTGTCGCTCACCGTCAGCGTGTACACCGAAGTGGGCGACGCCGAAGCAGCCGCCGTCTTCACCGCCGTGGTGGCCGTCGCCT
>CALFYN010000238.1 GCA_937952345.1 uncultured Acidobacteriota bacterium | reverse complement strand
CTGAGTGAGCGCCACTACGCCGATTCGCTAGACTAGTGCTCTATGGGAACCACACGGCTTGCCGCGCTCTGTTTTGCGACGATTGGCATCTTCGGTTGCTCCGAGAAGAAACCTGTTGCCGGGATCACCAAGGAACCCTTCGGGAAAGCGAAGACTGGAGAACTGGTGGAGCGGTTTACGCTGCGCAACAAGAACGGCATGGAAGCCTCCATTCTCACCTACGGTGGCATTATTCAGGCGCTACGCCTGCCGGACGGTCCAGGCAAGACTCTGGATGTCGCGTTGGGCTTCGATACGCTCGATGGTTATCTTGGCGAGCATCCCTATTTCGGCGCCTTGATCGGACGGTACGGGAATCGGATCGGCAATGCAAAGTTCACGCTGAACGGAACGGAATACAAACTGGCGGCGAACAACAACGGGCATGCGCTGCATGGTGGGCTGAAGGGTTTCGACAAGGTTGTGTGGGCTCCCAGAGAGGTTCCTGGTGACGAGCCGGCCTTGGATCTGACGTACACCAGCAAAGACGGCGAGGAGGGATACCCGGGCGACCTGTCGGTGACCGTGCGCTACACCCTGACCAATGCGAACGAACTGAGAATCGACTACAGCGCCACCACGGATAAGGATACAGTGGTCAATCTCACCAACCACACCTACTTCAACCTGGCGGGGGCCGGTGAAGGCGACATCCTCGGGCACAGCATTCAAATCCTCGCTGACCGGTTCACTCCGGTGGATGCGGGTTTGATTCCCACGGGCGAGTTGCGGGCAGTAGCCGGCACGCCATTTGATTTCGGGGACATGAAGCCGATTGGATCGCGGATTCTGCAGCCGGAGCCGCAGTTGGAAAACGGCAAGGGCTATGATCACAACTACGTGTTGAACAGCGGTGGCGGACCGCTGGCGCTGGCTGCGCGGGTGAGTGGGCCGAACGGCTTACGCACCATGGAAGTGCTGACCACCGAACCTGGTATTCAGTTCTACACCGGCAACTTCCTCGATGGCACGATCAAGGGAAAAGGCGGGCGAACTTACGGGCACCGCTACGGATTCTGCCTGGAGACACAGCATTTCCCCGATTCGCCGAACAAGCCGGATTTTCCTTCCGTGGTGCTGAAGCCCGGACAGAAGTATCAATCCACTACGGTGTACCGCTTCCTGCAATAGAGGCGAGCTTCGCCTTGTAGTGGGCGAGCCCTTTGTCGAACATCGCTCGCGCCGCGGCCTTGTTGGCGGCGGAGCCGAAGTTGTTGCGCTCTTCGAGAATGCGCCACAGACGGTCTGTCCAGCGGATCATCAATTCCACATCCTCGCGAACAAGAACCCGCTGGCCGCCGATGTGGATGTAGACCGGCGCGGAGTGGGCGCGAGGAATCGAATAGGGAACGCCGCGGGCCGGCGGGCCTGACACTCGAACGGCGATCCATCCGCTGGTGGTGAGGGGGATCTCCTTTTCGACGCGCGTGCCGGAAGTGGACGCCACGACCTGTCCATTGTGCACCACCTCCAGCAGATCGATCGGCACCCGCGATGCTACCTCGGCAGTGATATGCGCCGTGTACGGTTGACCCTTCGGAACCTCGATCAATGAGCCCATCGGCTTGCCGTTGACCTGGAAGCTGATGAGTGGCGCGTTCGTGACGAAGGCACGGCCTTCCTTGTAGCGCTGCAGCCAGCGGTTCCATTCCATGGGGCCGCTGAGTTCCACGTACTGCCGCGCGCCGCCGGGAACGCTGTTGATGCCGCGCCAGTTGGTGAAGACATCGGTGCCCGCTCCGGGGGCGATACGGAATCCGGCGTTCAGCAGGCGATACCACATCTCGTAGGCTTTGGGCCCGTAGGGGAGAATGTCGATGGCGTCCATGGCGCCGAGCGCGGCGGTGAGCGGAGCTTCCTTGGCGCCGAGCGAAGTGTCGAACGGATCGCCGAAGGCTTGCGAGATCGGATGCACATAACTGACGACGCCGCCCTGCTGTTTAGCGGCCAAAGCGGCCATCGTGTTGAGCGGGAAATCGAACGAAGATCGGGAGCCGATGACGCTGGTGAAGGATGGCGGCACCTGGCGCTTCAAGTTGAGGAAGGCCATATGCCCGAGCGGGCTCGAATTGCGATACTCCTGGCTCCAGTAGAGAACGTAGTTCGGTTTGGAGACGGGATCGACGGCGCCGCGGAAAAATTCCCTATCGTGGATGAATGCCCCTTCACTGTTGGCGACAATCATATTGGCTGTGTTGAGATCTTCGGCCTCCAACCAAGCGAGGGCGTCTTTCTGCTTGAGGTAATAGCTGCCGTTGTAATTGGCGTGGAAGTGGTTCTCGCCGGTGTACCAGCCGCGCAGGGCCCAGTTGGTCCAGCGCTCCAGGCGAATGGTGACGGTGGCAATCTCATTGTCCGGAACCTCGACGTTGGTTTCGGCAATCTTGTACTCGACGCCTTTCAAGGCCGCGAGTGTCAGGCGTCCGGCCGGCGCCACGAATTCGTCTTCGCCGCTGGTGAGAAAGAAACCTTCGCGCACGGCTCCGGGATTGAGCGGATAGTAATAGACGGGGGTGCCCTGCGGCGCGTATGCCTTGCCGTCGGAGGCGATGACATAGAGGCGCACGGGAACCGGGTCGCCATTTTCATCGAGTGTTTTCACGCGCACCCGGCCTGCATTGCCGCGAAAGCGCAACTTGCCGATTTTGACGTGCTTCTTCGGCCCGCCGGCGATGGGCATCGTGAACAGATCGATGTTGCCGAGGTGATTGGAGACATGGGCGATGGTCCTGCCGTCCGGGGAAACCGCGGGTGAGAATTCATCGCGCACGGAATTGGTGAGATTCACCGGTGCGCCGCCGTTGCGCGGGATCCGGTACAGTTCGTAATCCCCTTTGCCATTGGTGACGTCAGCCGAATAAATGACGTCCCCGTTGGGCGCCGCGCTGAGCGATTGCAGCAAGGCGATGTGTCCTGGCCGGTACGAGGTGAGTGGCAATTGCACGTAGATCGGCGGCGAACCGGAAGGAATGGACCACACCTGCACCGATTCGCGGCGCGTGCCGGAAAAATAGATCTCGCGGCCGTCGCGAGAGTAGCTGGTATCGAGCCAGTCTCCGACGCCTTGCCGTTGCGGCATTGACTGCAACTGGCGGGCATTGCCGCCGCGAATGGGGATTTCGTGCAGGAAGGAGCCTTGGCCGGGGATGCGCAATCCGGCCACGACGCGCTCTCCATCGGGGGACCAGGCGACGGAACCGCCGGTCGGGTATGGAGTTGCCACATCGCGTTCTTCGCCGGTGGCAACGTTGACCAACCGGAGGCGGCCACTGATATTAGGCAGTCTTCCGGCCGGAACATTGCCGTTGATGAAGGCAATGAAGTCACCCTTTGGCGACCACGCCGGATGTGCATGATAGCCGGCCGACGCGGTGATCTGCCGCGCGTCGCCGCCTTCGGCATCGACCACCCAGATGCTTCCAAACAAAGTGAAGGCAATTTGTTTTCCATCCGGAGACCAGGTGGGGTCGGCGGCGCCCCAAGTGGAGGGATCCGCTTCCGCGGCTGTGACGGCAGCTTGGCGGAAGAGCACGATTCCCGCAAGGAGAATCACGATGAAGAGAGAGATGCATGCCCGGCGCATGGGGGCATTGTACAGGAGCAGGGAGATCAGCGGAACTCGAGGACGCCGGACGGGGGCACTGTGATCCACACTCGGGTTCCTTCGCGGCGGAAGAAGGAACCTGCCCATTGCGTCAGCGATCCGCGCTTGCGCTCGGGCAGCGCTGTGCCGTTGAAGACCGGAGTCTGGCTTGTTGTGAATTCGAGGGTGATGCTTCCGTTATAGATCTTGCGATCGAGTGAAGTGCTTAGCTCAAAACGTTTGCCCATGGTATTGATTTGCGTGGATTCACGCAGTGCGCGGTAGGCATAGAGCGGGCCGAGCGGGACGTACCAGACATCGGCGCGATTCCCGATGTGCCGCATATGCGCTTCGTAGAATGCATCGGGGCCATAGTCAAGCCACTGTGGATGCGACATGAAATTGTAGATGGCGCCGGCTGCGTAGACCTCGTCGAATTTGGCGTTCAGCTTGGGAAGTTCGTCGTTGCCGGTGGGGGCGATGCCACCCTTTTTCTGCACCACCTGTGTGTATGCCGCGTCGAAGGCGTTTGCGGCAAAGGTGTTGAGGTTGGGGATGAGGTGCCCGTTTTTCGCTTCATCCTGGTAGTTGCGCGCGACGATGTAGCCGGCCGCGGCGATTCGTTTCTGGATGAACGGATAGCGTGCGCAGTTGCCGCAAGGATAACACCAGGACCAGACGTGAGGCTGCGGAGTATTCTTCAGAATGTCGTCGCGAGAACCGGAGATTTCCGCGTCCGTATAGGCGGCGCCACAGAACTCCTCCGTATCCGGCCATTTGCAAGGATGTGTGCGCGAGTGCGATCCAATCTCATGGCCATCGGCCACTGCCTTGCGCAGCCGCGGCCATAATTCGTCCATCGATTTCGAAGCCGTGTTGACGTAAATCGTCGCCTTGATACCATGCTTGTCCATGGCATCGACGGAGGCGGGGACAAACTTCGTCGTGTCGTCGATGGTGTGGGTGACCACCGCCTTCGCGTTATCGAGCCATTGCGCCTTGCCGTGGAAACGGGTCTGGGGCAAGGCGCAGACGGCGAAAGTGAGAATCAGCCCAGCGCTTTTTTGCAATACTCGAAGCACTTCTTCACCTCGGAGACTGTCTCCACGCCTTTGTATTCGTACTCGATCATGGCCGGGATGGGGTACTTTTTCTCCTTGAGCAGCGTGAGTACTTCCTTGATCTTGGTATCGCCTTCACCGAACGGCAGGTTGGCGCCTTGATCCTTCTTCCGGTCCTTGATGTGCAGCGTGACAATGTCCTTGTGATGCTCGGCGAGGAAGGACACGGGGTCGAAATTGGCGGCGGTGAAATGGCCGATGTCCAGGTTGATGGCGATGTATTCGGAGTTGCCCTTCCTTGCTTCTGCGAAGCTTTCCGGGGTGGCGAATTCGTTTTCGTGGATGCGCGAGTGATTGTGCATGCCGACGCGGATCTTCGCCTTTTTGGCGTGGGGGTTGATGCGCGCGGCCGTCTTTACGTTCGAGGATGCCGTGAGGCATTTCACACCCAGCGCTTTGGCAAACTCAAAGCCGCGGGCGATCTCATCCTCGTCGAAATCGTCACGGAAGCTGTAGTTGTAGGCGTACAGCACGATGCCGGCCGTCTTGAACTGGTCACGGATTTTGTGGAAGTGATCGAGGGAGACGGTCTTGCGCCACATGCGCAACTCCTGCCGGTTCATGCGCTGGCCGTTGGCGAGCGTGGGTTCGGAGTGGCCGCTGAACAATTCACAGTAGCCGATGCCGATCTCCTGCATCGCCTTGATCGCGTCTTCGAGCGATCGGTCGCGGAAGCTGTAGCTCTGCGCGCCGATCATGACGCCGTGGAATTTGGAATTGATGGCGGCGGATGCGGCGAGGGGGAGCGATAAGAGGGACTGGGCGAACGTGCGCCGGGATACGTGGATGGACATCAATGGAATGGTAACAGAGGCGTGGCAGCCTGCTAAAGCTACCCTCTCTATCCGCCGATAGACAAGCAGGTGCAATCAAGCCCGCCTGGAATAAGGTGGGCGGAAGATCAGGGGATAGGGTCGCGCCTGTCCCCGCTTTTCTTTGCCTTGTGCTTTCTGCCTGTCCCGCCGGGAAGTGGTATCTTGGCGGTAGACGTGGACCGTTCTCAATCCTCCCGATCTACTCCCGGAAGCGTGCTCGCCATTCGCCTGTTCGGCGTGCCCGTGCGATTTCATTTCACCTTTGTGCTGCTAGTGGTTTTTCTCGTCGCGATTGGTTTGGAGGGGCCGTCCGGAGCCGAAGCGGCTATCTATGTGCTGGCTTTGTTTGCCTCTGTGCTGTTGCATGAGCTCGGGCATGCACTGGTGTCGAAGCGCTACGGCATTCGAACCGAGGAAATCGTGATGTTTCCGATCGGCGGTGTCGCCCGATTGGAACGAAACCCGAAGCCGCGTGAAGAGTTGTGGATCGCGGTAGCCGGCCCGGTGGTGAACATTCTGATTGCGGCGGCGCTGTTGGGCACGGCCGCGGCGATGAACGGTACGGTGCAATGGGAGAAGGTGTTTGAACGCAAGAGCGGCGACATGATGGGACAGGTGGCCGTCGGCAATCTGGTACTGGCGCTGTTCAATCTGCTGCCCGCCTTCCCGATGGACGGCGGACGCATCCTGCGTGCGATGCTGGCGCTCAAGCGCGGCGAAGCGGCGGCAACTGAGACGGCTGCGCGCGCCGGCCGTGTGCTGGCAATTCTGATGGGGCTCTACGGATTGGTGAGTGCCAACTTTCTGCTTGTGTTCGTGGCTTTTTTTGTATACCTCGGCGCGGTGCAGGAGAATGCAGCCGTTGTGGGGCGAGCGCTGCTGGAGGGCGTTCCCGTGCGGATGGCCATGATTACAGACTTTCGGACGCTCTCTCACGGCGACACGATTCGCGATGCCGCCAATCTGCTCTTGTCCACCTCACAACAGGATTTTCCGGTCATGCACGGGGATCAGGTTCTCGGCCTGCTCGGCAGGAGCGCCCTGTTGCGGGCAATGGCGCAGGAGGGCCCCGATGCTTACGTGGCCAGCGTCATGGATCGCGAATACTGGGCGTTGAATCCGGATTCCGAACTGTCTGACGCCATGCCGATGCTGGCGCAATCGGGCAACTGCATGCTGGTCATGCAGGAAGGCAAACTGCTGGGCATGATCACCACGGAGAACGTGACCGAGTTTCTGCTACTCAAGCGGATGGGGTTGGACCGGAAGGCATGAGCCGGCACCGCGTAGTGATCGTCGGCGGCGGCTTTGGGGGACTGTACGCAGCCAAGGCTTTGCGCGGCGCGTCCGTTGATATCACGGTTATCGACAAGCGCAATTTCCACCTATTTCAACCGCTGTTGTATCAAGTTGCCACGGGTGGCCTATCCCCGGGGGATATCGCCGCCCCGCTGCGGGCGGCGTTGCGGAAACAAAAGAATGCGGAAGTGCTGCTGGGCGAAGTGCGCGACCTCGACACCTCGCGGCGGGTGGTGACGCTGGACGGTGGGCGGGAGGTGGAATACGATTCTCTCATCGTAGCCACCGGCGCCACGCACAGCTATTTCGGCAAACCGGAATGGGAGCAATTCGCACCTGGACTGAAGACCCTGGAGGATGCGACCGAAATGCGGCGGCGCATGCTGTACGCCTTCGAAGCCGCCGAGATGGAACCTGGCGAGAGTGCGCGCCGCGACTGGTTGCGATTCGTCATCGTCGGCGCTGGACCCACCGGAGTGGAACTAGCGGGCGCCATCGGCGAGATCGCTAACAAGACGCTGCGCGAAGAATTCCGCCGTATCCGCCCGGAGGAGGCTCAGATCCTGCTGCTCGATGCGGGCGAGCGGGTATTGATGACTTATCCTCCCGAACTTTCCTCTTCCGCGGAGAAAGCTCTGATTGCGCTTGGTGTCCGTACGCGCACCGGGGTGCGGGTGATGGCGATTGATAGCGGCGGCGTATCCGTGGAGACACCCTCCGGACGGGAGCGCATTTCCGCGCGAACTGTGTTCTGGGCTGCTGGGGTACAGGCATCGGGGATGGGAGCTGTTCTGGCAGAGCGCACAGGTGTGGTTGTGGATCGAGCCGGTCGTGTGATCGTGAACCGCGATCTGACCGTGGCCGGGCACCCCGAGATCTTTGTGATCGGCGATCTGGCTACCGTGTCGCAGGATGGAAAGCCCGTTCCTGGAGTCGCCCCTGCCGCGATGCAGATGGGGCAATTTGCCGCCCGGACGATCGTGCGCCGCCTGCAAGGCGACAGTGGCGGTGAGGCGTTCCGTTATTGGGACAAGGGAAGTTTGGCCGTAATTGGGAGAGCCTCCGCCGTAGCCGATTTCGGCGCCGTGCGGCTGAGCGGCTTAATGGCGTGGCTCGCCTGGCTGTTCATTCACCTCATGTACATCGTCGGGTTCCAGAATCGTGTTCTGGTGTTTGTCCAGTGGGCCTTCCACTACTTTACGTTTAATCGCGGCGCCCGGCTCATTTCGGGCGCGGGCGTGTTTAACCGATCGGCGTGAATGTCTCCACGATGTGCAGAGCTTTCTTGCGGCCCGTACCGGCGGGCTTGCCCTTGAACTTCAGATGTCCGTTAAACAGCAGGTCCACCGGACGTTCGGTGGGGTAGTCGAAGGTGAGCACATCCCCTTCATCCAATTCCATTAGATTCTCAACGGAAAGCGTCGGACCCCGCAGCCGGGAATCGACGTGCACCGTCGCGCCTTGAATCAGCCGGAACATGCGTAGTTGTTCGTCCTCTGTCGATTCCGACTTGCGAATGGACCATTGCTGGTCAAACTTCTGGCGGAGCATCTTGATGATGATGGACGGCATTCCGATGTTCATCATTCCGGAGCTTTCCCCGATCCGGACTTCCAGGCTCACCGCCACCACCGCTTCATTCGGCGCAAGAATCTGAAGCAACTGTGATTCGGTCTTGAAAGCATCAATGATGAAGTTGATGTTGGTCACTGTCGACCACGCTTCCTTCAAGTCGTGCAGGACAATACGAAAGATGCTTTCGAGGATGCTCTGCTCAATTTCCGTGACCTCACGATCCGGCCGCGTGGCGCTCTTTCCGTTGCCGCCGAGCAACATCTCAAGGATCGGGAAAACGAGCGACGGATTGATTTCCAGCACCGCATTGCCGTCGAAAGGCCGCATCGCCAGCGACACCAGCACGGTCGGGGCGGGAAGGCACTGGCTGAATTCCATAAAGGAGAGTTGTTCCACGCTGACCAGGTTGACCAGCGCGTAGTTGCGCAAGTAGGCCGAAAGACTGGAACTGAGACTGCGCGCAAATGCCTCATGCAGCAGGTGGATGGCGCGCAACTGGTCTTTCGCGATGCGGTCCGGGCGGCGGAAATCGTAAGGCGTCGCCTTCTTGGCCGGATCATCCTCCGGGCCTTGCTCCCGTAGGTTCCGAAATACGCTATCGATTTCTTCTTGCGTGAGGACACGGTCCATGCCCTATCCATCGGTAAAGCAACCGGAAGGTTTAGTGGTGGAAACGCGAAACATCCAGGATTCGTCTCACACTAGACATTCGCTATACAACGCGCACACAATTAGATAGAAAGCGAGTCTTGGACGTTGAAGAAAGAAAGCTTTCCTTCCTTTCGTAGTTTGGTTTTGGGGCTTTGGATTGGGGCTGCATCGCAAAGCGGGATCTTGCTTGGTTGGCAGGTGCCGGGTGGCGACGAGACAACGGGGGATGAGCCGGCGATCTCGAGTATCGCTCCGTCGAAAGAGCCGGGCTCACAAACCTCCTCTCAGGCTGAAGGCGTCGATTGGTCCGGTCTGACACAGCAATCGTTGCGATTTCTGGTGGTGCAGCATGGATTCCGGCTGGCGACGGAAGCGGGAACCCGGCAGGGGATGCGCGGCGCATTCCTTCCCACATATGCCGAGTCCATACGGAGCATGCATGGGTGGGCGGACGGTGATCCGTTTTACGTGAACTACTTGGGCCATCCCATGATGGGCTCGGTGGCCAACCGCATCTTCGAACAGAACGACCGGCGGTATCGCGGTGCTGCGTTCGGGAAGAATCGCGATTATTGGAAGCGCCAGTTGCGCGCGGCGGCGTTCTCCTTCGTCTACAGCGCGCAATTTGAGATTGGTCCGGTGAGTGAAGCCACCATCGGAAAGATCCAGCGCACCTGGCCGCAACACGGTTTCGTGGATTTCGTTGTGACGCCGGTGATTGGCATGGGTTGGTCCGTCGGTGAAGACGCTCTGGATGAGTATGTTGTGCGGCGAATTGAGCGGTGGACGGACAACAACTGGGTAAGGCTGCTGGCGCGCGGGTGGTTGAACCCCGCGCGGAGCTTCTCGAATATGCTGGCCGGGCGCCTGCCCTGGTACCGCGAGGACCGCGCTGGCGTCTACGTTCCGTATAGCTATGTGCGGCGTCAACGCGAGTTGGACACAACATCGCGGCACAGGCTCGATATGCCGGATGGAGTGGCTCCGTTCGAATTCTCCATGAACTTCCAGCCGATCTATTTTCCATCGGCGAGAGTAGCGTGTCTTGGTGGGAACGGATCGGCTGCCGTGCGCATGGCGGCACAGTGGCAGATGGTATTCGATGTGGGCGGATGCAAGATGGCGGGATTGGGTGAGAATCTGAGCGGAGACTCCCTGACTTATATGGCCGGTCCAAGGTGGAAGCCTGCCGCGGGCCGCAAATTCAGTCCGCACTTGCAAATACTGGTGGGAGGTCAAAAGGTCACTCAGGAGCGCTTTTATCCCGATCAATGGCGCGTCTGGGAGCGTGTGGTGACCAGTGTCCCCAATCCCGCGGCGTTTCGTGGGAACTATACGGACCGGTCTGATTCTAACGCGGTCGCCGTGTCCGCGGGCGGCGGATTGGACCTGCGGCTCAATAATGCTTTGGCGCTGCGCGTGGCGAACATTGAGTACCGCAAATCCTGGGTCAGTAGTCTTGACGGGCTCTCCTTTCAACACGGCCTGCAGTTCTCCACGGGGTTGGTGCTGAACATGGGAACCTGGTAAGCCCGGCCGCGTTACCCTGAAAGAGAGTGGCGCTTTCTATCAGACCAGAAATCATGAGTCCGGCTGGGTACTGGCCGCAGTTGCACGCCGCTGTCGAGGCCGGCGCCGATGCGGTCTACTTCGGTTTGAAGCATTTCACGGCGCGAGCCAAGGTCGGATTCTCCCTCGATGAGTTGCCGGCGGTGATGCGCACGCTGCACCGGCGTGGGGTGAAGGGCTACGTCACGTTCAATACGTTGGTGTTTGACCACGAATTGAACGAGGCCGTGCGCACCATCGCGGCCATTGCCGAAGCCGATGCTGACTCCATCATTGTGCAGGATCTCGCCATCGCACAACTGGCTTCGCGGATTGCACCGGCTATGCCCGTTCACGGTAGCACGCAGATGAGTATTACCAGCGCCGAAGGCGTGCGCCTGGCGCAGAGCCTCGGTGTCAGCCGGGTGGTGCTGGCGCGGGAATTGTCGTTGCGGGACGTGCGCGCCATTCGCGAAGCCAGCGATTGCGAACTGGAGATGTTCGTGCACGGCGCGCTGTGTGTGTCGTATTCGGGGCAGTGCTTCTCGTCGGAAGCATGGGGCGGGCGTAGCGCGAATCGGGGGCAGTGCGCGCAGGCCTGCCGGCTCCCCTACGAGATGCTTGTGGACGGACGCTTGCAACCGCTCGGCGACGCCCGGTATCT